>JBIIDW010000379.1:0-3368 GCA_044238215.1 Steroidobacteraceae bacterium | reverse complement strand
CGCGGTCGAAGGACAGCGTCTTGAACGGGATCGCGATCTCGGCCCACCAGCCGCCCTCGTCGACCCGCGCGGCAGCCTCCCAGATGCCGTCCCAGTCCATGTTGTAGGAGAGGCCGCCGAACAGCAGGCCGTCGCGCTGCACGCCGTTGGGGTTGACGTAGAAGATGTAGCCGGTGCGCCGGTCGTTGTAGGTGTCGAGCAGGACCTGCACGTAGTCGTCGTTGACCACGCCCTGGCCCTGCACCAGCTGCGAACGCTTGATGCCCGACGCGTCGGAGTCGTGCAGGCGCGCGCCGACGTAGAGGTACTCGTCGTCGATCGCCACGCGGAACTCGGTGCGCTCGCTCGGCGGCGCGCCGTCGCCGGGCTGGAACTGCGAGAGGTCGTCGACCAGCCGCGCCTGCGCCCAGATCGGCTCGTCGAGCCGGCCGTCGACGCGCACCTTGCCCTCGACCCGCGGCACGTCGAGGCGCTTCAGCGTGAATCCGCTGGGCAGGCCCGCAGGCGTGGCCGCATGCAGCGGCGGGGCGCAGGCGAGCAGCAGCAGCGCGAGGCGGAGGCGGCAGGTCGGATCCATCGCCACCAGCATAGGCCGCGGCGCGCGCGGCGCGGGGTCAATGGCGATGATCCCGTATGGGCACGGCCGCATCGCGGATGCTCGAATGCGCCTGCGGCATCCGCCGCCGATCCAGCGACCCCACAGGCACAACATGCTCCACGAAGTCTCCGGCGACATCCTCCTCACCCGCGCCCAGGCCATGGCCCACGGCATCAGCCCGGGCGATCACTTCGAACAGGGCCTCGCGCTGTCGCTGCGCGAGCAGTGGCCGGCGATGTACAAGGATTTCCGCCACTACTGCCAGGTCAACCACCCGCAGCCCGGCGGCCTGTGGGCCTGGATGGGCGCCGACGGCAAGCGCATCGTCAACCTGTTCACCCAGGAGCCGGCCGCCCACCACGGCCACCGTCCCGGCCGGGCCACGGCGCAGCACGTCGGCCACGCACTGCGCGAACTCCACAAGTGGGTCGAGGCGGAGAAGATCACCAGCCTCGCGCTGCCGCGGCTCGCCACGGGCGTCGGCGGCCTCGACTGGAAGGACGTGCAGCCGCTCGTGCAGCAGCACCTCGGCGGCCTGAAGATCCCCGTGATCCTCTACACGACCTACACGAAGGGCCTGGTCGGGCAGGAGCCGGCCGGGCTGTAAGTCGGCGGGCCGCAAGGGCGAGGTGCACGGCCTGCGCTAGACTCCCCGGGCATGTCCCGCCAGACCTACCTCGCCACGCTGGCCGGCGCGTTCGCGCTGCTGTGGGTCGTGCTCGCCGTCGCGCCCGTCGACCGCTCCGACTGGCTGCTCGAGAACGCGCTGCTGGTCGCCGGCGTCGCGTTCCTGGTGGGCACCCGGCGCTGGCTGCCGCTGTCGAATGCTTCCTACGGAATGCTGTTCGTGTTCCTGTGCCTGCACGCGATCGGCGCCCACTACACCTACTCGCTGGTGCCCTACGACGAGGCGTTCCGCGCCGTCACCGGGCAGACGCTGAACGGGCTGTTCGGCGCCACGCGTAACCACTACGACCGCGTGATCCACTTTGCCTACGGCCTGCTGCTGGTCTACCCGCTGCGCGAGCTGCTGATGCGCCACGCCGGCGTGCGCGGCTTCTGGTCGTACTTCCTGCCGCTGGACCTGACGATGTCCACCTCGCTGCTCTACGAGCTCATCGAGTGGGGCGCCGCGGTCGTCTACGGCGGCGACCTCGGCGCCGCCTTCCTCGGCACCCAGGGCGACGAGTGGGACGCGCACAAGGACATGGCGCTGGCCGGCGTCGGCGCGCTGCTGGGCATGCTGATCACCTGGACCGTGAACCGCGCGCGCCGCCGCGACGTCACGCTGGAGTGGCTCGCGCGCAGCGGCGGGCCGGGCCGGGTCGCGGACCCGCCCGCCGCATGAACGGGACTCGCGCATGAGCGGCCCGCGCATCCTGCTCGCCCACGGCGGCCACGCCGGCGGCCGCACCGAACGGCTTCGCGCCGCGCTGGTCGCCGGGCTGCAAGAGGCGGGCGAGGCTTTCGAGCTGCGCGAGCGCCGCGCGCTCGACGCCGGGATCGACGACCTGCTGTGGTCCCAGGGCCTGCTGCTGGCGACGCCGGAGCACTTCGGCTACATGAGCGGCGCGCTGAAGGATTTCTTCGACCGCACGTTCTACCCGGCCGAGGGGCGCACCGAGGGGCTGCCCTGGGCGCTGTGCGTCAGCGCCGGCAGCGACGGCACGGGCACGGTGCTGGCCGTGGAGCGGATCGCCACCGGCTACCGCTGGAAGCGCATCGCGGAGCCGGTGATCGTGGTGGGCGAACCCGACGCGGCGGCGCTCGCGCGCTGCCGCGAGCTCGGCGCGACGCTGGCCGCGGGGCTCGCCGCCGGGGTGTTCTAGCCGCGCCGCGCGGGCGCGACGCCCTCAGCGCCCGAGCGCGCGCTTCGCCGCGGCGAACTCCGGCGCGAGCGCCAGCGCCCGCTCGAACTCCTTGCGTGCGGCAGCGCCCTGGTCCGCGTCGGCCGCGCAGCGGCCCACCCAGTAGTGCGCCTCGGCGGCGCCCCAGTCGATGCCGCCGGCGGTCTTCACGCCGTTCGGGCCGGCCGCGTCGAAGGCAGTCGCCGCCTCGCGGAACTTCGCGCAGCCCTTGCCCTTGTCGCCGCCGACGAACTTCGGCCGGAAGTACACGCCGAAGCCCTCGACCAGCGCGATGCGCGGGTTGCGCGGCTCGAGCGCGGCGGCGGCCTCGATGCTCTTGCCGCTGCGCGAGCCGTTGCGGATCGCGCCCATGCCGCCGAGGTTGGCGAGGTAGCCGTAGCAGGCCGACTGCAGCGCAAAGGCCTCGGCGAACTTCGGGTCACGCTTGACCGCAGCGTCGGTGGCCGCGATGCACGCGTCCCCGGCCTTCCCGGCCTCTTTCTCGCGCTTGGCGCCGATCGCAACCTGCAGCGCGCGGAACTGCACGTAGGCGTGGGCGTAGAGCTCGCGCGGGTTCGCGGACTTCGCCCAAGGGGCGGTCTCGGTGGCGAGCTTCGCGAGCTCGGCGGCGTTCGCGGTGAAGTAGGCCGTCTGCGCGCGCGCGGCGACGGCGGCGATGTCGGGCGCACCCTGGGCCCGCGCGGCGGGCAGCAGCGCGAGCAGGGATGCGGCAGCGAGTGCGGCGCGGCGCCGGAAAACAGCAGCAGGGCGAAGGGTCATGCCGGAATCCTCCCGAGGAAGGCTCCCCGGATCCGGGGAGCTCCGGCATGTTACCCCCGCCCCGCGGGGCGGCGCTCAGCCCTTGGTGAAGCGGAGCGTCATGCGGTCGGACTCGCCGATCGCGTCGTACTTGCTGCGGTCAA
>JBIIDW010000517.1:0-2684 GCA_044238215.1 Steroidobacteraceae bacterium | reverse complement strand
CTACGCGGGCGAGATCGGCCTCGACTACCCGCTGCTGATCGGCGAGGAGGACGGCCTCGCGGCGGCCGATGCGTTCGGCATCGAGACCGTGTTCCCGTTCACCGTGTTCGCGGACGCGCAGCGCCGCATCGTGGCAGTCAAAGCCGGCGAACTGCACGCCGACGAAGCCGATTTCATCCTCGATCACGTCGCGAAGATCAACGCCGGTGTCCTGGGCGTCGAGGCCGCGCGCGCGGCCATCGCGACGGAGCTGCAGCGCCTTGCGGCGCTGCGGGAGGAATCACCCGCGGCGAAAACCCGGCCGGGCGCCGGGACCAGCGGCGCCTGATCGGGTCATCGGCGCCGATCTGGCCGCGAAGTTCCCCTATCCGTGGCGATTTGGGTTAAATTCGAGACGCATTTCTTCCGCAGGACAACGCCATGGACATCCGCAAGGTCAAGAAACTGATCGAGCTGCTCGAGGAATCGGGCATCGCTGAGATCGAGATCAGGGAAGGCGAGGAGTCCGTGCGCATCAGCCGCGGGCCCACCGGCATGGCGATGACGCAGCCGCTGTACGCATCGCCGCTGGCGGCCGCCCCGGCGCCCGTCGCGGCAGCGCCCTCACCGGCCGCCGCGCCGCAGAAGTCCTCCGACCAGGTGGTCGCCGCGCCGATGGTCGGCACCTTCTACGCGTCACCCGCACCGGGCGCGAAGCCCTTCGTGCAGATCGGTGACGAGGTCAAGGTCGGCCAGGTGCTGTGCATCATCGAGGCGATGAAGATGATGAACCAGATCGAGTCCGAGCGCGCCGGGCGCGTCACCTCGGTGCTGGTGCAGAACGGCGACCCCGTCGAGTACGGCCAGCCGCTGTTCGTCGTCGAGTAGCCCATGCTCGACAAGGTCGTCATCGCGAACCGCGGCGAGATCGCCCTGCGCGTGCTGCGCGCCTGCCGCGAGCTCGGGATCAAGACCGTCGCCGTGCACTCGACGGCCGACTCCAGCCTCAAGCACGTGCTGCTCGCCGACGAGTCGGTCTGCATCGGTCCGCCGCCGTCGCCGAAGAGCTACCTCAACATGCCGGCGATCATCAGCGCCGCCGAGGTCACCGACGCGACCGCGATCCACCCGGGCTACGGCTTCCTCTCGGAGAACGCCGACTTCGCGGAGCGGGTCGAGAAGAGCGGCTTCGTGTTCATCGGCCCGAAGGCCGAGACGATCCGGATGATGGGCGACAAGGTATCGGCCATCAAGGTGATGAAATCGCACGGAGTGCCCTGCGTTCCAGGCTCGGGCGCCCCGCTCGGCACCGACGCCGACGAAAACCTGCGCATCGCCAGGGACATCGGCTATCCGGTCATCATCAAGGCCTCGGGCGGCGGCGGCGGACGCGGGATGCGCGTCGTTCACAACCCGGCGTCGCTCCTCAGCGCGATCAACGTCACCAAGGCGGAAGCACTCGCCGCCTTCGGCAACGACCAGGTCTACATGGAGAAGTTCCTGGAGCGGCCGCGCCACATCGAATTCCAGGTGCTCGCCGACCACCACGGCAACGTGGTCCACCTCGGCGAACGCGACTGCTCGATGCAGCGCCGCCACCAGAAGGTGGTCGAGGAAGCACCCGCGCCCGGCATCACCGCGCAGCAGCGCGAGACGATGGGCGCGCGTGTCGTCGAGGCCTGCCGCGCAGTGGGCTACCGCAGCGCCGGCACGCTCGAGTTCCTCTACCAGGACGGCGAGTTCTACTTCATCGAGATGAACACGCGCATCCAGGTCGAGCACCCGGTCACCGAGATGATCACGGGCATCGACCTCGTCAAGGCACAGCTGATGATCGCGGCGGGCGAGCGCCTGCCTTACGTGCAGAAGGACATCCAGCTGCGCGGCCACGCGATGGAATGCCGCATCAACGCCGAGGACGCCAAGACCTTCATGCCCTCGCCCGGACCGGTCCGGCTGTGGCACGCACCGGGCGGTCCGGGCATACGCGTCGACAGCCACGTCTACTCCGGCTACAACGTGCCGCCCAACTACGACTCGCTGATCGCCAAGCTGATCTCCTACGGCGACACCCGCGACACCGCCATCGCCCGCATGAAGAACGCGCTGGCGGAGCTCGTGGTCGAGGGCATCAAGACCAACAAGGCCCTGCACCAGGAAATCTTCGCGCACGCGGCCTTCGCACAGGGCGGCACCGACATCCACTACCTCGAGCGCCGGCTCGGCCTGAAGTAGGCCTTGCCCCAGCTCGCCGTCAGCGTCGACCTCGAGGGGCTCGACGCAGAAGCCGTGGAAGACGCCTGCTTCGCCGCGGGCGCGCTGTCGATCAGCTACACGGATCGGCGTGACGACCCCATCCTGGAGCCCGCGCCGGGCGAATTCCGCCTCTGGCCCGCCACCCGACTGCAGGCACTGTTCCCCGCGGAACTCGCGACACCCTCGCTGCTCGCCACGATCGGCGCGGCGCTGGGCGTCGACGCCGGGCGAATCCACGTGCAGAGCGTGGCGGATCGTCCCTGGGAACGCGAGTGGTTGCGCGACTTCCAGCCGATCCGCTGCGGGCGCAGGCTCTGGATCTGCCCGTCGCACGCGGAGGTCGCGGAGCCCGGCGCCGTGGTCGTACGCCTCGACCCCGGGCTCGCCTTCGGCACCGGGACGCATCCGACGACGCGGCTCTGTCTGGACTGGCTCGACGCGCGGCCCGA
>JBIIDW010000377.1:0-3386 GCA_044238215.1 Steroidobacteraceae bacterium | reverse complement strand
TCGGCGGCCTCGACTTCGACGCCGCTGCGCGCATCTCCGGTGCGCGCTTCGCCGTGATGCGCGGCGGCATCGCGCGGCTGCACCGCGCGCTGGCGCAGTTCATGCTCGACCTGCACGTGGGCGAGCACGGCTACACCGAGGTCTACGCCCCGTACCTCGTCTCGGCCGACGCGCTGACCGGCACGGGCCAGCTGCCGAAGTTCGAGCAGGACCTGTTCGCCGTGCGCGGCGAGCGGCCGCTGTACCTGATCCCGACGGCCGAGGTGCCGGTGACTAACCTGGTGCGCGAGCAGATCCTCGCCGCCGAGTCGCTGCCGCTGCAGTTCGTCGCGCACACGCCGTGCTTCCGTTCCGAGGCGGGCGCTGCCGGCAAGGACACCCGCGGCATGATCCGCCAGCACCAGTTCGACAAGGTCGAGCTCGTGCACATCGTGCGCCCCGAGGATTCCTACGCGGCGCTCGAACGGCTGGTCGGCCACGCCGAGCAGGTGCTGCGGCGGCTGGAGTTGCCGCACCGCGTCGTGGCGCTGTGCGCCGGCGACATCGGTTTCAGCGGCGCCAAGACCTACGACATCGAGGTCTGGCTGCCAGGGCAGGGGAAGTACCGCGAGATCTCGTCGTGCAGCAACTGCGAGGGCTTCCAGGCCCGGCGCATGCAGGCGCGCTGGCGCAATCCCGCCACCGGCAAGCCGGAGCCTGTGCACACGCTGAACGGCTCCGGGCTCGCGGTCGGCCGGACCATGGTCGCGGTGCTCGAGAACTACCAGAACGCCGACGGGTCCGTGTCCGTGCCCGCGGCGCTGCGCCCGTGGATGGGCGGCCTCGAGGTGCTGCGGCCCGGCTGAGGCGACGTTTCGGGACGGCGGAGGGGTGGCAGAGCGGTTGAATGCACCCGCCTTGAAAGCGGACGTCCCCTCACGGGGACCGTGGGTTCGAATCCCACCCCCTCCGCCACATCCGCCCCTCCTGACGCGCCGCCCGCCGCCACGAGGCCCGGGGATCCGCCCGCCCAGCCCTGTATAATTTGGGACAAGACCGGGTGTCCTGCCCGGAAAGAGTTCTCGGGGGGGGAGAAAGCTATGGGTCTCATTCAGGCGGCATCAGGTGCGATCGGCGGCATGCTCGCCGACCAGTGGAAGGACTTCTACACCGTTCCAGCGGGGCTCCCGAGCACGGCGGCGGTGTTCGCGGCCGTGCCGCAGGGCACGAACGCCGGGCGCGGCTCGAACACGAAGGGCTCGTCGAACATCATCACCAACGGCACGAAGATCGTCGTGCCGGAGGGCTACGGCCTGCTGCTGTTGCAGGACGGGAAGATCACGGCCTTCACCGCCGAGGCGGGCGGCTACATCTGGCAATCGGATGACCCGAACTCGAAGTCGATCTTCGCGGGCGACTCCGTGACCAGCGCGCTGATCAAGCAAAGCTGGGAGCGTTTCAAGTTCGGTGGCCAGCCGGGTTCGCAGCAGGCGGCCTACTTCGTGGCGCTCAAGGAGCTGCCGGACAACCGCTTCGGCACGCAGTCGGAGATCTACTGGGACGACGGCTTCCTGCGCACGCAGGTCGGCGCGGTGACGCGGGGTTCCTACACGCTGAAGATCGTCGACCCGATCCTGTTCGTGAAGGCCTTCGTGCCCGCGTCGTTCCTGCAGGTCGGCAAGGTGTTCGACTTCACCGACATGGACAATGCCGCGGCCGGGCAGCTGTTCAACGAAGTGGTCGGCTCGCTCGCGCCGGCGTTCAGCCTGTACACGAACGACCCGGCAAAAGGTAACCGCATCACGAAGCTGCAGCAGGACTCCATCGGCTTTGCGCAGAGCCTGTCGCAGGCGGTCGAGAGCGCCTATCAGTGGCGCTCCGGTCGCGGCCTCGAAATCGTCAAGGTAGCGATCGTCTCCATCGAGTACGACGCGAACACCAAGGAACTGCTGAAGACCGTGCAGCGCGCCGACGCGCTCGCTGGCGCGCGCGGCAACTCCAACCTCCAGGCCAGCGTCGCGCAGGGCATCCAGTCCGCGGGCGAGACCGGCGGCGCAGCCGGCCTCGTCGGCATCGGCATGGCCAGCGGCATGATGGGCGTGGGCGGCCTGCAGCAGCCGGTCGCGCCCCCGGCACCGGCAGCCGACGATCCCGTGGCCAAGCTCAAGAAGGCGAAGGAGATGCTCGACCTCGGGCTGATCACCCAGGCCGACTACGACGCGCTGAAGGCGAAGGCGCTGGGCCTCTAGGGGCGGGCGGACGTGTCGGACGCGAATGCGCCGCCGCCCTTTACCGGGCCCGGATCGCCGCGGGACGTGCCGCCGCGGCCGGGCGAACTGGGGCTCGACCCGCAGCGCCTGCCGCCGAAGATCCGCGACGAACTGCTCAAGCCCGATCCGGTCGCCCTCGACACCGCCGCGGCGGAACTGAAGGACGGCGTCAATCGCTGCCCGAAATGCGGTGCGACCGACATCCGGCACAAGCCCGGCTCCGACCTGCTGATCTGCGCCTATTGCCGCAATCAATGGCAGGGCGAGGGCATCGAGGAGCAGTTCGGTCTCGGCGAGGGGCTCGACACGCTCACGGGCACGACCGTCGCCTCGGGCGCGCGCGACATCGCGGCCGACGTGGCCGCGCTGCAGACCTTCAAATGCAGCGGTTGCGCGGCCGAGGTGACGATCAACACCGAGAGCGCGATGACGGCGCGCTGCCACTGGTGCCGCCACGAGTTCGGCGTCAACGAGCAGGTGGCGAACGGCGCCGTGCCGGACGCCGTGCTGCCCTTCCGCATTACCAAGGACGACGCCGTGGCGCGCATCCGCCAGTTCGTCGGCAAGCGCAATCTCTTCGCGCTCAAGGCGTTCAAGGAGGAGTTCACGCCGGAGAACGTCATCCCCGTCTACCTGCCGTACATGATCGTCGACGGCCGGGCGAGTGCCGAGGTCGCCGGCAAGGGCGAGATCGAGACGCGCCGCTACACCCGCGGCGAGGGGAACAACAAGACGACCTATTACGACGCGGACGTGTACCAGGTGGGGCGCCGCGTCGACTTCACCGTCGACGACCTGCCGCTCGAGTCCTCGCGCGAACGTGGCAACCTCGACACGGCCGCCAACACGAACAACATCATCAACACCATCCAGCCCTTCGACACCAAGAACGCGGTGAAGTGGAACGCCTCGTACCTCAGGAACTGCTCGTCCGAGAAGCGTGACCTCGATGTGTCGGACCTGCAGCCGCGGCTCGACGACGCGCTGCTGTCCGTGGCTCGCGCCCAGGTTCACGGTTCAGTGAGCCGCTACGATCGTGGCGTGCGCTGGGAGCAGGAGCGGCTCGCCGTGCACGGCACGCGCTGGGTGGCGATGTCCCTGCCGGTGTGGCTCTACTCCTATCAGCAGCGACGGGGC
>JBIIDW010000376.1:0-3391 GCA_044238215.1 Steroidobacteraceae bacterium | reverse complement strand
CAGCTGCCCCGTCTCCCACCCGGCCACCGGCAGCCAGCGCAGGTAGAGACCGAAGACCAGCGCGAACAGCGGCCCGGTGACGAAGCTCGGCAGCGCGATGCCGAGCACCGCGACGCCCATGATGCCGTAGTCGGCGGGCGTGTTCTGCCGCAGCGCCGCGAAGGTGCCGAGCGGGATGCCCACCAGCAGCGCCAGCAGCACCGCCGACAGGCCGAGCGCGAGGCTGATCGGCAGGCCCTGGGCGATCAGTTCGGTGACGCTGAAGTCCTTGAACTTGAACGACGGACCGAAGTCACCACGGACGAGGCCGGAGAGGTAGCTGAAATACTGCTCCACGAGCGGCCGGTCGAGGCCGTAGGCCGCCTCGAGGTTCGCCTTGATCTCGGGCGGCAGCGCCTGCTCCTCGTCGAACGGGCCGCCCGGCGCGAGCCGGATGACGAAGAACGAGATCGTGATGATGATCAGCAGCGTGGGGATCACGCCGAGGATGCGGCGCAGCGCGTAGCGCATCATGGGGTCTTCACCTTCAGGTCGGGCGTCGGCACGTCGAGCGCGCGGGCGCAGAGCCAGGCCAGGGCGACCAGCACCGCGACCACGCCGAACGCCGCTTGGTAGTCGCCGGTGGCGTCCGCGATGCTCGCCGTGATCCACGGGCCAAGCGCGCCGCCGCCCGCGTCGAGCACCGTCACCGCGCCCATCACGCGGCCCAGGGACCGCGTGCCGAACACGTCGCCGGCCACGGCCTGCAGCAGCGTGTAGTTGGCGCCCCAGCCGAGCCCCAGCACCACCGCCGCCACCGGCACCAGCACCGCCATCATCGTCGACAGCATCAGCGCCGCGGCCAGCATCAGCGTCAGGCTCGCGATCCAGACCGGCTTGCGGCCGTAGAGGTCGGTGAGCCAGCCGGACGCCAGCTTGCCGATCAGGCCGGCGAGGAACAGCGGCAGGGCGATCAGCGCGCCGAGCTCAGGGCGCACGCCGAGCGCCTGCATGTGCAGGATCATGTTGTTGTTGACGCCGAGGATCGAATAGAACGTGGCGAATGCCGCCACGCTCATCAGCCAGAACTCACGGCGCGCGAGGATCTGCCGGTAGGACAGTTCGGGACCCGAGACGTCGGCCGCGCCGGCCGCCGCCAGCGCGTCGGCGCCGTAGGGCTTGAGGCCCATCCGGTCCGGCCACTCGCGCACCACGAGCAGCACGACGGCAACCGTGCCCAGCAGCATCCACCCGGCCCAGGCGCTCGCCTCGCGCCAGCCCTCCGCCGCGATCAGCCGCGTGAAGATCCACGGGAACAACGCGTTGCCGAGGCTGGTGCCCGCCAGCACGACGCCCAGCGCGAGCCCGCGCCGCAGCGCGAACCACCGCGACACCGCGACCATGCAGATCGCCAGCCCTGCCCCGGACAGGCCCAGGCCCATCCAGAACCGCGACCAGTAGAGGTCCGCGAGGCTGCGGACGTCGCCCAGGCTGAAGAAGCCCCAGGCCAGCGCGACGCAGCCGAACACCATGACGACGCGCACGCCGTAGCGGTCGGCGAGCCAGCCGGTGAGCACCGTCAGGATCGCGGTGACGCCGAGCTGGATCCCGTCGCCGAGCTTGACCTCGGCCCGGCTGACGCCGAGTTCGCGGATCAGCGTCGGGTCGAATGCGGCGATGCCGCCCACCGTCAGGCCGTTGCTGACCAGCAGGATCACGAAGACGGCAGGCACGATGGCCCACCAGCCGTAGAACGCCCCCGCCGGGCCGGGCCCCGGCCCCGCCGCGCTCACAGGTTTTCGGTGACGATGAACTGCGGGTTGTCCGCCATCGAACGGAAGGTCGCCGCCACTTTCTGCATCGTCTCGGTGGAGACGTCCTGCCCCAGCTTTTCGAGGCTCTCGAGATCGATGACTTCGATGTACTGGTAGGGCGACGAGCCGCCGCCGAGCAGGCCCTGGGCCTTCAGCACCTCGAAACGGCGCACCGACGGCAGCGCGTTGACGATGGGCAGGTCGGTCTCGCGGGCGAACTTTTCGTAGTCCGCGACGCTGACGCCCGGCTTGAGGTTGAACAGCACGACGATCTTGGCCATGGCAGGATCCTTCCTGGGCAGTTGTCCGTGACGACGACCGCAGTCTAGAAACTCGCTCGAACTCCCGCAAGGCAGGCAGATGACACCCGTCAACCGCGACCACATCCTCATCTCCCCCGCCGCTCTCGCGGCAGAGCTCGGCGATCCCGCGCTGCGGATCTTCGACACTACCGTGCACCTCGGTGCGCGCAGTGCCGCGGGTCCCGGCATCGAATCGGGACGCGCCGCCTACGAGGCGGCGCACATCCCCGGCGCGGCATTCATGGATCTGCTGGAGGACCTCGCCGATCCCGCCTGGCCGCTGCGCTTCATGCTCCCCTCGGAGGAGCGCCTCGTGGCCGGGATGTCGGCACTCGGCGTCGGACCGGGCACGCGTGTGGTGCTCTACAACTCGGGCGCGACCTGGTGGTCGACCCGGGCCTTCCTGATGCTGCGCGAGTTCGGCTTCGACGACGCCCGGGTGCTGGACGGCGGTCTCGACGCCTGGCGCGCCGGCGGCCGGCCCGTCGATTCGGGCGCCTGCAGCTACCCACCCGCGCGCTTCGTGGTCGGGACGCGCCGCCGGATCTTCGTCGGTCGCGACCAGGTGCTCGAGGCAGTGCAGGGCGGCGGCACCCATCTCGTGCACGCCCTCTCGCCGGAGCTGTTCAGCGGGCGGGTGCAGACGGCCGCGCGTCCGGGCCGCATCACCGGCAGCGTCAACGTGCCGGCGAACGAGCTGCTCGACCCGGAGACGCGCGCGTTTCGCCCGCCCGAGGCGCTGCGGGCGAGCCTGGGCGCGCGCGGCGTGCTCGACGGCCGCCCGGTCATCGCCTACTGCGGCGGTGGCATCGCGGCCACGACCGACGCCGTCGCCCTGCTGCTGCTCGGGCACGACGGCGCGCAGGTCTATGACGGATCGCTCAGCGAATGGGCGGCCGACCCGTCGCTGCCGATGGAGTGCGACCCGCCGGCTTCATAGCCCGAGGCTGCCGGGATTCATCCGGCCCTGCGGGTCGACGAGCTGCTTGAGCTGCTTGAGCAGCCACTGCGCGGAGGGCTCCAGCCCCTCCTGGTAGCGGTAGAACTTGCCGAGCTGGAAGCTCACCGCGCCCTGCTCCATGAACGCGACCGCAAGGTCCTCGCGCAGGCGCAGCACCGCCGCGGCGGCGTCCGGGTTCGCGGGGTAACGGTCGAGCTTGGCGAGGTAAGCCGGGTCGAGCACGCGCTCGTGGAACGCGCTGCGCGCGTCGGGCCAGTACATGACCGGCTCGAGCAGCGTACCGGCGTTGCCGACCGTGCAGCACAGGTAGCCGCGGTCGATGTCGTACTTCTCCA
>JBIIDW010000375.1:0-3396 GCA_044238215.1 Steroidobacteraceae bacterium | reverse complement strand
GCGCGGGGCCCTGGCGGGAATCGCGGGCGGCGGGCTGCTGCTGCTCGGCCAGTCGATGCTGCTCGACACGATGCAGCACGACTTCGAACTCACCGGCGAGCGGCGCGAGGGGCTGCTGGCGGGCATCTACACGACGGTGGAGAAGCTGTCGTTCTCGTTCGGTCCGGCGCTGATCGGCGCCGCGCTGGGCGCCGCCGGCTACGTCGCCGCGGCAGGTACGGCGCAGCCGGAGTCGGCCCGCGCCGCGATCTACGCGTGCATGACCATCGTGCCGGTGCTCTCCACCGGCGGCGGTGCGCTGCTGCTGCGCCGCTATCGCATCGGCGGCGTGCGCGAAAGCTAGGCGGCGGGTATGCGCCGGAAGCGCCGCAGCTCCCGGCCCGGTGCGATCGCGCAGCCGATGCCGCGCGCGGGGTGCCCGGCGAAGCTCTTGTCGGACCAGCCGTAGTAGTAGAGGCGCAGGTCGGCGTCGGTGACCACGAGCCGCGGATTGGCGGCGCCGGCACTGTCCCAGCCGCCGTGACGGCCGACGAAGAACACCGGCTCGTCGTGCAGCCGGCGCCAGCGCATCCCGTCGTCGGACACCGCCACCGCGATCGAGCGTCGCCCGTTCGTCTCGGAGCGGCCGTCCTTGGCGGTGTACACCATCAGCCACTTCGGGCCGCCCGGCAGGGGGTTCGGCACGACGTCGCGGGTGATCACCCCGCCGCCCTCGAACGGCAGCGGGTCCTGCTCCCAGGCCAGGTCGCCGGCCGACTGCCAGTCGACCAGGTCGACGGAGGTCGCCAGCCGCGTGCGGTACCAGCGCCCCAGGCGATCCACGGTGGTGTACTGCGCGATGAAGCGCCGGCCGTCGTGCAGCAGGTTCGGGAACGCCGCATAGACGTCGCCGTCCGGGATCTCGAGGATCGCGCCGCCCGTGGCCTTGCCCGGCATGCGCGTCCAGTTGACTCCGTCGCGGCTGCGCGCGATGCCGAGCCGCAGCCGGTAGCCCGGGAAGCGGTACTCCGGATCGGTGTCCTGCGGCACCTCGTGGTTGCCGGCGTGGTAGATCATGATCCACTCGTCGCCGTGGCGGATCACGTCGCCGGTGGCCACGTGGGTCGAATCGAAGGCGTCGCGGTTGGCCGAGGGGATCATCACTGCGCCTTCGCGCAGCGGGCCGTCGATGCGCTGCCAGCGGCGGCCGTCCGGCGAAACGGCCGTGGCGATGTCGCCTGAGCCGAAGGCCGGGGCCATTCCGGCGGGGAAGCGGTTGCTGCGGCAGTAGTACCACATGCGCCACTGGCGGATGTCCGGATCCCAGCGCACGACCGGGCCGCCGACGCGGCCGTCGTCGCAGCGACCGGCCGGGCCGATGGGCAGCGACAGACCCTCCATGAACAGCGGATCGTCGGCTGCGGCCACCGCCGCGGCGACGCCGGTGGCAGCCGCCATGGCCTCCGGGACGCGCGACAGCGCGAAGCCGGCCGCGCCGCCTGCGGCGGCGAGCGTGATGAAGCGTCGACGTGTGCTCATGTGTCCTCCGTCAGCACGCGGTACACCGCGGCCGTGTCCTGCTTCGCCATTCCGCCCGCGAGTGCGGCGGCATAGAGCGGCAGCGTGGCGTCGAACAGCGGGGTTCGCGCGGCCTCGGCGCGCGCAAACGCGTCGATCAGCCGCAGGTCCTTGTCCCACAGGTCGAGTTTCATCGTCGCCGGCTCGAACACCCCGCGCACCATCATCGGCCCGCGCAGCTGCAGTATGCGCGAGCCCGCGGCGCCGGCGCCCAGCAGTTCGCAGGCCTGCGCGAGGTCGAGTCCGGCGCGGCGCGCCAGCGCGAGCGCCTCTGCGGTGGCGACGTTGTTCACCGCGACCAGCAGGTTCGCGATCAGCTTGAGGCGCATGCCGTTGCCGAACTCGCCCACGTGGGCCGCCGAGCGCGCAAAACCGGCCACGACCTCGCGGCAGCGCTCCCAGGCCCCCGGCGACCCCGAGCCGTAGACGACGAGGTCGCGGGTCCGCGCCTGGGCACCGGTGCCGCTGATGGGGCAGTCGAGCAGCTCGATGCCCTGCGCCGCCAGCCGCGCGCGGTTGCGCTGCTTGCAGTCGGGCGACAGCGTGCTGAGTTCCAGCCAGGGCATCCCCGCCTGGACGCGCCCGGCGTCGGCGGCCTCCACCACGGCGTCGATCGTGGCGTCGAGCGCGGCGTCGGAGGGCAGGCTGCTGAGCAGCAGCTCGGTCGACGCCGCGACGTCCGCCACGGATGCTGCGATCGCGACGCCATCGCGCGCAGCCTCGTCGCAGCGCGCGGCGTCGAGGTCGAAGCCCGCGACCCGGAACCCCGCCTCGACGAGGTTGCGCGCGATCGACGAGCCCATGATGCCGAGCCCCACCACTCCGACGAGGTGCGGGCCTGCGGCGGAAGGCGTCACGTGGTCCGCCCCGGCTCGAGCAGCGCGCGCAGGGCCGCGACGGCGGCGTCGGGCGTGGTCAGCACCCGCTCCCGCAGTGGCACCGGCAGGGCGGCGCGCGCGCGCGCCATCGAGAACTGCCCGAGCACCAGCACGTCGAGCCGGTCGGCGGCGGTGCCGGCGGCACGCGCGATGGCGGCGTCGTGCGCGGCGGCGTCGCCCGCCTGCAGGGCCTCGAGCGCGCCGGGGACGACGATCCCCTCGATCTGCGCATCGACACCGCGCGCTGCCGCCAGCGCCTGCAGCTCCGCCCGCAGCGGGGCCAGCGAAGGTTCGAAGCTCACCGCCACGCCGATCCGTCGTCCCCGCCCGAGCGCGCCTTCGAAGGCCGCCTGGTTCGGCTTCAGCACCGGGATCGGCAGCGAGCGCTGTACGCCCTCGATGGCGGGGCCGAAGGCGGAGCAGGTGAACAGGATGGCGTCGATGGGCCCGCTGCCGTCGCCGGCGCCCAGCGCGTAGCGCGCGAGTTCATGGAAGCGCGCGTGGATCTGCGGCGTGAGCTGGCCGGCGTGGCGGACCGCCGGCGCCAGCGAGTCGTCCAGCAGGTTGAACGTCAGCGCCTGCGGCCAGCCCTCCGCAAAGGCGGCGCGGATCGGGTCCACCGACTCACGCAGCGCGTGTATCAGCGCGATCCGTCGGATCCCTTCCATGGTCGTTGCCCTCGGCGACCGCCGGCGCTCAGGCCGGCGGAATCACCGGCAGCAGCACGAAGCCCGGATGGTCGGGGCCGAAGTGTAGCGTCGTGCGGCCGCCGTAAGTCTCCGGCGGTCGGTCGGCGGGATCGTCGTGCAGGAACGGCCCGCAGCCACGCAGCACGTTCTTGAAGTTCGACAGCCGCGCGTTGGTGGGCAGTCCGTGCTCGTAGTCGCGGCCGCGGACGGTCAGGCCGATGCGATAGCCCGCGGGCAGCACGATGCAGGTCGGCCAGATCTCGACGTCGAGC
>JBIIDW010000374.1:0-3397 GCA_044238215.1 Steroidobacteraceae bacterium | reverse complement strand
ACTCTTCGGCAGGCGCGCCCCCGTCCCGGTGCCGGCCGCCGGCGCGGCACCGATCGACCTCGCCACCCGCGACGACGACCAGGGCAAGGGGACCTGACCATGCGCACGCTGCTGCTCGCAATCGACGGATCGGAGTATTCGGAGCGGGTCATCGGCTACGCCCTCGCACGGGCGGCCGACTCACGCGATGGCGTGCGGATCGAACTCCTGACCGTGCAGGCGCCGCTCTCGGGCCCCAACGTCAAGCTGTTCGTCAGCCAGGAGAGCCTGGACAGGTACTACCGCGAGGAAGCGCGGATGATCCTGGAGCCGGCCACCGCCCGGCTTGCCGAGGGTGGCGTGGCCGCCGAGCCGCACATCGGCCTCGGAGAGCCGGGGCGCATCATCGTCGACTATGCGCTCAGCACCCGCTGCGACGAGATCGTGATGGGCAGCAGGGGCAGGGGCGCGCTGGCGGGCACCCTCCTCGGGTCCGTGGCGCAGCGGGTCATCCACCTCTCGCCCGTACCGGTCGTCGTCGTCAAGTGAGCCCGCGGGCCGTTTCCTCGCAAAGCCACTCGACGACCGACTGCAGCGCCTCGCGCTCCGTCGCGCCCCTGCTCCTGGCCCGTTCATAGACGGCGACCTGCCGGTGGGCACTCGTGCCGCGCTGAAGGATCGTGCGCGCGTGCTCCACGTCGGCAAGGCAGCCCAGCGCACGCGCGTCGGGCGAAACCAGCTCGATCAGTTCATCGAGCAGACCCGAGAACGGCAGCAACTCACCGCGCGCCAGGTCCAGCAGACCCTCGTCGAAGCTGTAGCGCATGGCGCGCCAGCGGTTCTCCGCGATCAGGAACTGCGGGTAGTCGCGCCAGCGCTGGTTGGCGTCACGCAGGCGGCGCAACATCCGGTGGAGGCTCGCGGTGAAGGCGGCCAGGCACAGCGCGTCGTCGAGGCTGGTGCAGCAGTCCATGATCCGCGTCTCGAGCGTCGGATGACGCGCGCTCGGACGGATGTCCCACCAGAGCTTGCTGGTGTCGTCGATCAGCCCGGCGTGGATCAGGGTGCCGAGGTGCCTGCGGAATTCCCCGTAGCTGGCGAAGCGCTCGGGCAGTCCGGAGCGCGGAAGCGCGTTGAAGATCGTGAGCCGGAAGGAGCGCAGGCCGGTGAGTTCGCCTTCCCAGAACGGCGACGAGCAGGACAGTGCCAGCAGGTGCGGCAGGAAATAGCCCATCTGGTTCATCAGATCGATGCGCAGTTCCTCGTCCTCGACCCCGATGTGCACATGCATGCCGCAGATCACCATGCGGCGGGCAGTGGCCTGCATCTCCCGCGCCAGCGCCACGTAACGTTCCGTCTCCGTGCGCTTCTGCGAACGGACGGTGGCAAAGGGATGGGTCGAGGCCGCGATCACGGCCAGGCCGTGGGCTGCGCTCGAATCCACGACGATCCTGCGCAGACGGACCAGTTCCTCCCGCGCCTGTTGCAGCGAGGAACAGGGTCGGGTCGCCGCCTCGATCTGGCAGCGCAGGAACTCGGGGCTGATCTGGCCGGCGCCCCGCTCGGTGCATTCGGCGATCAGTTCGGGGGGAGGATCATTGACCAGATCACCGGTCGCCGGATCGACGAACAGGTATTCCTCCTCGATTCCCAGCGTCGTCGGCGGCGAGCTCATGACTCCGTGCCCCCTCGGCATGCCCCGACCACGGACGATACAGCAAGGGATCGGCCAGCGGTTCGCGCAGCGCCGCCGCCAGCCGCTCCGCCCACGTTTCGATGCCCGTTGCGTCGACCAGCAGGTCCTGCCGAACCTCGATACACGCATACGGCAGGCCGGCCGCGCGCGCATGGTGATCCACGGTGAAGTTGTCCGGATCCCGGCCGGAGTAGGGTTCATTGTCCCCCACTTCGATGCCCGCCTCGTCGCGCAGCGAGCGGATCAGCGGCCGGGCCAGCCGGTCGTCATCACCCCACAGCACTCCGCAGTGCCAGGGCCGCGTACGTCCGCCAAGCCTGTCGGTGAAGCTGTGCACGGCAATCAGGGCCGGTGCGGGTGCGAGGCCGCGCCGCACATCCAGTTCGCCGGCGATCGCCGCGTGGTAAGGCTCGAAAATCGCCGCAATGCGCGCCTCGCGGGCCGCCGCAGGGAGCCCGACGTTGCCCGGCACCACGGTCCCATCGCTCGCCTCGACGATGCTTCCCGGACGGGCCGGGTCGCGATTGCAGTCGATCACCAGACGCGAGTACCCGGCGAGCACGGCGTCGACCCCGAGGCGCCTCGCCAGGGCGAGGGCCAGCCGCCCGGCGCCAATATCCCACGCGATGTGCCGCGCAAGGTCCGCTTCCGCCACCCCCAGCCTCCCCAGTGCGGAAGGCACCTCAGGGCTGGCGTGATCGCACACCACCAGCGCGGGCGATCGCGCGCCGTGACGATGCAGGGTTACCGGGGGCGGATCACCCGCGCGCAGCAACGGGTCCGGCAGCCTGGTCATTCGCCGCGCGACGGCTCAGGGCGCACCCGCCGACGCGGCGAAGCTGTCACCCACGATCAGGGGAATCGCAAAGCTGCGAGCGACGGACATGCCCTCCTGGTCGACCAGCACCACAGCAGAGAGGTAGGAAACGCCATCCCGCCTGGGCACGACCGAGACCGTGTGGAAGTAGGCCGTTCCCGCCATCGGCGGTTCGTCCAGCGCGAGTTGGGCGCCGGAACGCACCTCCACCGCGTCGCTGGACTGGAAGATGACGCTGAAGCTGCGCAGGGTCGGTACCGACGGGACCAGCGCCACCGACACCTCGAGCGGCTGGCCCGCCACCGGACGGCCGCCGAGCTCGAAGCGCATTTCGATCAGGCTCGCCGCTCCGGTGCTCGGGACGGCGGCGACCATCTGCGCAGCGGCGTTGCCGGCCGAGGGCTTGCGGACGGCCTTGGCCGGGGCTCCGGCAGCCGGCTCGCCGTCGCCGCCACCCGCACAGGCGCTCAGACAGAGCCCCACCGCAACGAGCAGGGCCGCAGCGCGCAGCCGGGGGGAAACCCGCAGGGGTCGGGGAGCGACGGAAGCCATGAGGGCAGGAGGATATCCGGATCGATTGAACAATTGCAGGACCTGCCTCACATCGGCGGATGACCCACAGCGTCGAGCTGCTGCCAAAGGTCGCTGAGGTGCTCCTGCCAGAAACGCGGGCTGGTGAACCACGGGAACGCCCGCGGGAACGCCGGATCCGACCACCGAGCCGCGATCCACGCGGCGTGATGGACCATACGCAGCGCCCGCAGGGGCTCCACCAGCCCAAGCTCGCCTTCGTCGAAGTACTGAAACTGGGAGTATCCCCGCTCGATTTCCCGCCACTGGGAACGGCGCTCGTCAGGCGAGCCGGAAAGGAACATCCACAGATCCTGCACACGCGGCCCGGTCAT
>JBIIDW010000373.1:0-3414 GCA_044238215.1 Steroidobacteraceae bacterium | reverse complement strand
ATCTGGCACGCCACCATGGAGATGGTGCCGCCCTTCGACCACAACTACATCGCGCTGCTGCCGGTCGAGGGCGAGGTGCTCTCCGACCTGCGCAAGAAGATCCCCGAGGTGCACGACGTCGCCGTCACCCCGAACATGTGCTACGTGGTGCAGCTGTCGGTCGACGGCGCGCAGAAGCCCCACCCCAACTTCGGCAAGTACGTGATCCACGCCGTCTGGGGCTCGGCGGGGCGCTGGGGCCGCACGGCCAAGCTCGTCATCGTGGTCGGCCCCGACGTCGACCCCTACGATCTCAAGCAGGTCGAGTGGGCGATGATGACCCGCTGGCAGCCGGCCAAGGACTCCATCGTGCAGCCCGACGGCATCCCGATGATCCTCGACCCCTCCTGCGAGAAGTCCGCGCAGTTCGGCGCGTTCCGCTCCGACCAGATGGGCATCGACGCGACCATCAAGATCCCCGAGCGCTTCATGGAGTATCCCGAGGTCTCGAAGGCCGATCCGGCGCAGGTCGAGGCGATCGCGAAGAAGCTCGCCGGCATCGTGTGAGCGGCCGCTTCGACCGCGAGTACTACCGCCGGTTCTACGGCGACGGGCGCAGCTCGGTCACCTCGCGCGCGGAGATGGCGGCGCGCGCGCGGCTGATCGCCGCATACGTCGAGCACGTCGGCTGCCCGGTGGCGAGCGTGCTCGACGCCGGCTGCGGCATCGGCCTGCTGCGCGATCCGCTGATGCGCGCGCTGCCGCGCGCCAGCTACGTCGGCCTCGAGTACAGCGACTACCTCTGCGACCGCTACGGCTGGACCCGCGGCAGCCTGGCCGACTTCACCGCCCGCCAGCCCTTCGACCTGGTGGTCTGCTACGACGTGCTGCAGTACCTCGACGACGCCGACGCGGCGAAGGCGCTCGCCAACCTCGCGCGGCTCTGCCGCGGCGTGCTGCACTTCAGCGCGCTGACCAAGCGCGACTGGAAGGAGAACGCCGACCAGTCGCGCACCGACCCCGATGTGACGATGCGCAGCGCCGACTGGTACCGGCGCCGGTTGCGGCGCGGCTTCCGCGAGGCGGGGGCGGGGTTCTGGATCCGGCGCGGTGCGCCGCTGGTGGTCTGGGAGCTCGAGACGGCGGGCTGAACGGACGGGCTGAGTGGCCGGGTCAGGGCCGGCAGGTCGTCGGCAGGTATTTCTTCTCCACCTGGAACGACGCCACTTCGAGGTGGTCCGAGCACACCCAGGTCAGCGTGCCGCCGCTCTGCACCGTCGGTTTGAGGAACAGGATCTTGCCGTTGAGTTCGCTGCCGGCGGCGGCCCCGGTCCAGACCTCCAGCGCCTGGCGCATCCGCGACCAGCGCACGCGGTAGATGAAGTTGCTGGTGCTGGTCTCGTAGTACTCGATGTTTTCGGCGTCGCTGGGGTCGATCGGCAGGCGGCCGAGTTCGACGTACTTCTCGGTAACCTGGGCCTTGTACGGCGCGACGAAGGCGATGGCCTGGCCGACGCGGGCGCGCACCACGTTGGTGCGATAGGCCGGGATGGCGATCGCCGCGACGATGCCGATGATCGCGACCACGATCATCAGCTCGATCAGCGTGAAACCCGCCCCGCGGCGACGGCCCGGACCGCGCACAGCAAAACCCCGCAATATCGGCGACCGGCCGATGCTAGCGGGCCGCCGTGCCGGGGGCCGGGCGGGCCGGCGAAACTGTGAAGTCGCGCGGCTGGCGCCCTCGGAACCTGCGCGCTCAGAACCTCAGGCCGGCACGGATGCCTGCGGTCCGTGGCTTGGGCAGGAACGCCAGGTAGTCTCGTTGCGGGGCGAAGCTCTCGGTGGTGCCGAGGTCGATGAAGCGGATCGCGCTCTGGATCTTGTCCTCGTCGAGCAGGTTGTCGACGTAGGCGGTGACGTCCCAGTTGCGGCCCTCGACGCCGACGCGCAGGTCGACGAGGCCGACCGACGGCATCCACGCCAGGTTCGACTCGTCGATGTAGCGCTTGCTGCGCCAGCTGGCGGCGAGCTGCGAGTTCCAGCGCAACCCGCTGCCGCCGAGCGCGCCGCCGAGCTCGACCGCGGCGCGCAGGGCGTGGCGCGGCGTGCGCGCAACGTCGTTGCCCGAGAAATCGCCGTTCGCATTGCCGGACTCCGCGCGCAGCAGGTCCGAGGCGACGCGGCCGTCGACGCCGCCGTATACCAACTGCTCGTAGGTCGCGTGCGTGTAGGCGTAACCCAGGTCGAGCGCGAGCAGGTCGGTCGCCCGCCAGCGCAGCGTGGTTTCGATGCCGTAGCTGTCGACGCGGCCGGCGTTGACGATCGCCGACGTCGGCAGCAGGCCGGCGGTCTGCTTCTGCGTGCCGATCTGCTGGTCGGTGTAGCGGTTGAAGAACGCGGCGGCGTCGAGCACAAACCGGCCGCCGGCGGCCTCGGCCTTGTAGCCGAGCTCCCACGACCACAGCGACTCCGGCCGGTACTGCTGGTCGGCGTAGCTCGTGACCTCGTTGACGTTGAAGCCCGCGGGCTTGAAGCCGCGCGCGGCCGAGAAGTACGCCAGCGCACCCGCGGCCGGGCGGAACTCCACGATCAGGCGCGGCGTGAACTCGCTGGAGTCGATCTGCCCCCGGATGCCACAGGACGAGGGCGTGCGCCCCGGCTGCGCGGGCGGGCAGGCCGGAACGCCGCGCGCGAGCGTGGCCTCCTGCACCGTCCAGCCGCCCTGGCGGTACTCGATGTCGTCGCGGCTGTAGCGCGCCTCGAGGCCGAGCGCCCAGCGCGCGCCGAGCTCGCGGCGCAGCGAGCCGAAGGCCGAGTAGTGGCGCGTGTCGCGCGTGACGGTGAGCGGGAAGGGCGCGGCGGCCACCGGCGCGGCGGCGAGCCCGCGCGGGAAGGCTGCCGACGGGAACCGCAGCACCGAGTTCGGATTGCGCAGGTAGAACTGGTCGTGGTTGCCGATCGAGTAGCGCTCGTCGAGCGCCAGCGCGCCGGCCATCCAGCGCCAGGCGCCCTGCTCCCCCTCGAGCCGCAGTTCCTGCGACCACTGCTGCTGCGCGAACACCTGGTCGGAGAGGTTGGTGATCGACAGCGCCGCGACCGATGCCGCGGGGTAGTTCGAGAAATCACCGTCGAAGCGCTGGCGCGAGTCGTTGTCGAGCCAGGCGCTGATCGACGTGAAGCGCAGGCCGCCGGCGTCGCGCACGACCTCGAGCGTGGCGAGCCGCTGCTCGGTGTCGGACCCCGGGAACGCGCCGCCGGTCGCCGGATCGGGCGAGAGCTGGATGCGCGACTGATCCGCGGCAATCGCGCCGGCCAGCGACGGCCGGCCGCAAGGTGAGGTCACGGCACCGGCGGCGCAGGGCGTGGCCGGCGTGCCCGCCGGGCTCCCCGGCGGCGGCGTGATGACCGCGCCCGGCACGGGGCGGCGCGCAT
>JBIIDW010000372.1:0-3416 GCA_044238215.1 Steroidobacteraceae bacterium | reverse complement strand
GGGCGAGCATGGACCATCCCTACACGCTGTCGGTGCTGACCGAGTTCTTCACGGCCTGGCGCCTGCCCGTACCCCATCCGTTGCGCACCAATTCACTCGCCCTGCTGAAGTCGCTTGTGCAGACGGGGCAGTTCCTTTCGCTGCTGCCCCGGCACAGCCTGCGGCGCGAGATCCGGTCGGGACTCATCAAGCGCGTGCCGATCAGCGTTGCGGTCCGCCGTCCCCTTGCGGGCCTCATGTATCTCGAGCGCCGGACCCGGTCGGAGGCCGTCGAACGCGCGCTGCAGGTCATCCGCGACGTCTGCGCGGGCCTCGGGGACGCCTGATGGACCTGCGCCACCTGCGGCACTTCCTCGCGGTGGTGGAGACGGGCAGCTTTTCGGCGGCCGCCGAGCGCGTCTACGTCAGCCAGCCCGCGCTGACGCGCAGCATCCAGCAGCTCGAGCGTGCGATCGGCGCGCCGCTGCTCGTGCGCGGCGCGCGGCGCACCATTCCCACCGCGGAGGGCCGCAGCTTCATCCTCCACGCCCGGCAGATCCTCCAGGACTGCGTCGAGGCGGAGGCGGACGTCCGGGTCGTCCAGGAAGGCAGGCTCGGCGCGGTGTCGTTCGGCATCGACGCGATGTTCGCCGCGCCGTTCCTCGACGTCGCCCTCGTCGA
The DNA here is from genome assembly GCA_044238215.1 of Steroidobacteraceae bacterium. Taxonomy (GTDB): domain Bacteria; phylum Pseudomonadota; class Gammaproteobacteria; order Steroidobacterales; family Steroidobacteraceae; genus UBA964. Next base: position 2,756 of record JBIIDW010000372.1, on the reverse strand, counting down.
GGCGACGCGCGACGCTCCCGAGATCGCCATCCGCGTGGTCGAGGGTGCGGTCGGCACGCTGGCCCGCGCGGTGGAGGAGGGCAAGCTGGATTTCGCGATCGCCTGCCCGGAGGCCGCCGCGGCGTTGCCCGGTGAACTGGCGTTCGAACCCATGCTGGAGGTGCGCAGCGTCGCGGTGCTCGGGCGTGGGCATCCGCTGGCGCGGCGACGGCGGGCCGAACCCGGGGAGCTCGCGGGTTTCGACTGGGTGGTGCTGGACGACCCGTCCTGCATCGAGCTGTGGCGCCGGGTATCCGAGGAGCGCGGCATCCCGGGCTTCCGCGCGCTGCGCACCAACTCCCTGACGCTGATCCGCGACCAGGTGATGCACGCGCGCGCGATCGGGCTGCTGCCGGAGCCCGCGGCGCGCCGCGAACTGCGGCACCGGCTGATGCAGCTGCTGCCGCAGGGACTGCGGCTGGCGGGGGCGCCGACGGCCGCGGGCCTGCTGCGGCGACACCGGGAGCCCATGTCGGCAGCGGCGCGCAGGGTGCTCGATATCATCCGCAAGGCGGGGCTGCGCTCGGTCGTGCGCTGAGCCGGAGCGCAACCGATGCAACCCACGCATGGGACACCCGCCCGTTTCGCAATGGCCGCCGCCGGTCGCCGCGCCGATACTGGCGTCATGACCACGCCAGGTTCCCAAGGCGCTCCTGCCGGCTACGGCATGGCGAGCGCAGGCAGTCCACTCTACGCCGCCACGATCGGTGTGGCCGACCTCACCCAGTCGCTGCGGTTCTACGAGTCGACGCTCGGACTCGACGTGCTGGACCGCCGGCGCATGGCGGGCGCGGAGTTCACGCGCCACTGGGGCCTGCCGGCGGGGGTGACGGCCGACGTCGCGGTGCTGGCCGACCGCGACTGCCCCGTAGGCCGCGTCGCGCTGCTGGAGTTCGGCGTGCCGGGCCGCGAACGGGTGCGCAACGTCGAGGGCCAGTGCATCTTCGGCTTCGTCAACCTGAACTTCTACACCGAGGACATCCACGCGCACGTGCCGCGACTGGTGGCCGCGGGTTGCCGGCCCTGGTCCGACCCGGTGCTTCACGACATGGGCCCGGCCATCGGCACCCCGGTGGAGATCATGCTCGACGGCCCCGACAGCGTGATCATCAACATGATCGAGCTGCGCGCGCCGAACCCCGAGGCGCGCATCCTGCTGACGATGGCTTACATCGCCGACCACGGTGGCTACAACCGCTGCGGGGCGTCGCCGGTGGTCACCACCCAGCACTGCGTTCGCGACTACGACGCGGCGATGGCGTTCAACACGCGCGTGATGGGCATGAGCGTCCGCAACAACACCATCCTGAAGGGCGCCGACATGGAGCGCTTCATGCGCTATCCGCCCGGCGCGCAGACCCGCGACACCTACCTGCAGGGCAACCACGTGTTTGGCAAGGTGGCCATCAACCACCCGCTGAATTTCCCCTGCGTCGACATCGTGCCGCGCGCGGTGGCGCCCAACATCGGCTACCTGGCGCAGACCTTCATCGTGCCCGACCTGGCGGCGTCGCTTGGCGCGGCGCGAGAGCTCGGCGCAGAGGTCTTCAGTTCGCCGCTGGAGCTCGACATGCCGGCGCTCGGCCGGGTCGCCACCGCGATCCTGCGCAACCCGGGCAGCGGCGCGCTGCACGAGCTGGTCCAGCGGCTTTGAACCGCCAGCTGCTTCTGACAACGTGAACATCGGTCGGCGGCCGGCCAGGCAAGGCCGCGGGGGAGGTTGATCACATGACACGTCGTACGTCCCGTTTGGTATCCGCTCCGGGCCTGTCGCGGCGCGAGTCGCTGGGGCTGCTGTCGGGCGCGTGGCTCGCAGGTCTCGGCGTGCCGCTGGCCGGAGCCGCGGCGACCGGCGCGGCGGGCGGCAGCTCGCCGCTGCCGGAGGCGCTCGCGAAGCGCTTCGCCGACCGGGCCTGGAACTTCCGCGTCGATGCCCGGCTCGAGGGCGATCTCGACCCCTCGAAGATCATCCACGGCTTCAACCAGGGCATCCTCTACGCGGTGCGCGAGGGCGAGGCACTGCGGCCGATGTTCGGCTACGAGGTGTTCAGCAGCATCCGGCTGATTCCGCAGCAGGACGGCAGCATCGAGCGCCTGAACCGCGAGGTGATCTTCTACCGCAACCTCGAGACCGGCGCGCTGATGGACGAGTGGACCAACCCCTGGACCGGCGAGCGGGTGAGGGTGGTCGACGTCGCCAACGACCCGATCAACTTCATCCTCACGATCGACGGGCCGCGCGCGAGCCGCAACCCCGACGGCGCGAAAAAATCGCCGCTGGGTACACCCGCCGGCCGTCGCCACCACTGGTACATGCTGAATTCCAACACGGTGGCGCTGGAGAAGGACGTTCACCTGTTCTACCCGAGCTTCCTGCGGCCCGAGAAGTGGGCGCGCGAGTCGCCGGGACCGATGACGCGCGTCAGCGAGTTCATGCGCTACTCCATCCGCCTCGAGGACCTCGAGAACGATGCGCTGACCCACATCCCGCACACCGGCACGTGGACCCGCGTGACGCCCTGGCTGCCCTGGATGCTGATGGACCAGGCGCCCGGCCACTGCCTGTACCTCGGGATGTTCAGCACCCGGCGCTCGCCGTCGGAGTACCCCGCCGACGTCGTCGAGCGGCTCCGGACGCGCTATCCGAAGTACCTGACCGCGCCCGACGCCTGGAGCGAGCCGAGCTTCTCGAGCCTCGAGCATTACTCGATGGAGCA
>JBIIDW010000371.1:0-3418 GCA_044238215.1 Steroidobacteraceae bacterium | reverse complement strand
TCCGCTGCGGCCCGCGGCGGGTTTCCATCTGGTCGACCTCACCGATCCCGCCGATGTCGCGGCACGCGACCGGCAACTGGCGGAGGACTGGCTGAACTTCCTGTCCCTGCGCAACGACGAGTTCAGGCCCGGGGGACGATTCGTCGGCGCCATTCTCGCGAGGGACGGCGACGACATCGGCTGGCCCGTCATGCGGGTGTTCCTCGACGGCATCGGCCGGGCCTTCAGCGAAGGAATGTTTTCAGCGGCGGAAGCCGACCGCCTGCTGATTCCGCTCGCATTCAGGTCGGCCGTGGACCTGCGCGCGCCCTTCGCCGCGCAGGGTCGATTCCGCGACCTCGTGCTGGAACACCTGGAGATCGTCAGGCTCGGCGACCCGTTCTTCGAGGAAATGCAGCTGACCGGCGACCACGCCAGATATGCACGGACCTGGGCGAACGTGTGCCGGGCGATCTACGCACCGCTGCTGGTCGGAATCATGGATCCCGGGCGAGACGGCGGCGCGGTGCTCGACACGCTGTTCTCGCGCCTCGAGCGCGAACTGCGCGAGCGGCCCGTCGAAAACTACTTCATGCAGGCCAACGTGCTCATCCGCAGGCTCTGAGCCTGAGCGGCCGGCGCGACTAACGGGCGGCGCCGTGGCGCGGCTCGTAGCGCGCGAGCGTGCCGTCGGACTGCCGGATGACGCGGCCGCCGGGGCGGGTCAAGGCCTCGAGCAGCGCAGCCGTCTCCGCGTCGGGCGCGCCGTCGTGGTTCCCTGGCCGATACTTCATCTGGAAATTCACGATGACGCGGCGCGTGTCCGCATCCAGGGTGCCGTGGCGCGGCACTTCGAAGCCGTGTTCCGCCAGTCTTGCCTGGAACCAGGCCACGTCGGGCAGCGCCGCGCGGAATGACGGCAGCAGCGTGTCGACGAGCGCCTCGTCAGGCCAGGGGATCAGGCCGGCCTCGAACAGACGCCGCCACGGAAATCGTGGCCCCGGATCGACCTTGCGCTGCGGCGCCACGTCGCTGTGACCGAGGATGCGATGCGCCGCGATGCCGTGCCGCCGGACGACGTCGCGCACGAGCCGGATCACCTCGTCGATCTGCGCCTCGGGATACGGCTGGAAGCCGGACGCCGCGTCGGTGCCCGGCCCGAGGTTGACGATCTCGATACCTATCGAGCTGGAGTTGAGCGCCGTGTCGCCGCGCCAGTGGCTCTGGCCGGCGTGCCAGGCACGCCTGTCCTCGGCTACCAGCCGGTAAGACACGGGCGGATTGCCGTCGGTCACGAGGTAGTGGCTGCTGACCGGACCCCGCGTCAGCGCATCCAGCGACGACTGCAGGTCCAGCTGCGTGTAGTGCAGGATCAGGTAGCGGACCCGGCTCTCGTGGTTGAGGCTCGAGTGACGGGTATCGATGCGCGGCGGCCCGCGGGATGGGTCCTGCGGGAAGGTCGTGCATGCCGCGAGCGCAAGGCCGGCGCAGGACGCCGCCAGCAGGCGGCGCCGTCCGGCCATGATCACGGCGCGAAGGTCCGGATGGAGGCAGGCCGCGCGCGGCTCAGGCGCCCGGCGACCTTCTCCGCCGCCTCCATCGCGCGCAGCGCGTTCTCGCCGGCAAGCTTGCGCAGGTCACGGTCGCTCCAGCCGCGCCGGATCAGTTCGGCGAACAGGTTCGGGTACATCGAGACGTCGGACAGGCCCTCCGGCCAGGTCGGGTTACCGTCGAAGTCGCCACCGATTCCGACGTGGTCGATCCCAGCGACCCGCCGCACGTGCTCGATGTGGTCGGCCACCATCGCGATCGTGGTCTTCGGAACACGGATGCCGGCGATGCCCTCGCTCATGATGCGGCGGCGCTCCGCGGCGGATCCCGCCGCGCGCGCGCGCAGCGCAAGCTCCGCCATGGCCGGATTGAGTACCTTGCCGACCTCGCAGTTGATGAAACCCGCCACGAACGTGATCATCACCACGCCCCCGTTCCGCGGCAGCTCGCGCAGGATGTCGTCGGGCACGTTGCGCGGCACGTCGCAGACGCCACGCGCCGAGGAGTGCGAGAAGATCACGGGAGCCTCGGTCACGCGCAGCGCGTCGGCCATCGTCGCAGGCGACGCGTGCGACAGGTCGACGAGGATCCCCAGCCGGTTCATCTCGCGGACCACCTCCTCGCCGAAGGCGGTCAGCCCGTCGTGCCGCGCCGGGACCTGCGCGGCCGCGTCGGCCCAGTCCGTGTGCGAGTTGTGCGTCAACGCCATGTAGCGCACGCCGAGCGCGTGGTAGGCGCGCAGCGCACCGAGCGAATTCTCGATGCCGTAACCGCCCTCCATCCCCAGCATCGACGCGATCTTTCCCTGGCGGTGCGCGCGCCGGATCTCTGCCACGCTCGTCGCCAGCACGAAGGTGTCCGGGTAGCGGGCGATGATGCGCCGCGCCAGTTCGATCTGCTCGAGCTGCGGGCGGGCAAAGGGTCCCCGCCCCTCGCCGGGTATGTACACGGACCACCACTGCGCACCGACGCCGCCCGCCCGCAGCCGTGGGATGTCGGTCTCGCCGGGAGTGCGGGTCCGCAGGTCGTAGGCTTCGACGTCGTTTGGCGCCGCCGCATATTCGCGGATCGCCATCGGCAGATCGTTGTGGCCGTCGACCAGGATCGTCGAGCGCAGCAGCCGCTTGGCATGCGCGAGCGCGGGATCGACGGCCGTCTCCCCGGCCGCGACGGGGATCAGCAGGGCCGCAATCATGGCGGACGCGCCCGCGAGTCTGTTTCTGTTCATGTCGGTCAGTCTCCCGCCGGGCACGGGACGATGCAAGCCGCGCCGGATCAGCCGAGCAGGTTCAGGAACACCGTGATGATGATCGCGTTGGCGAAGTCGATGAAGAACGCGCCAACCAGCGGCACGACCAGGAAGGCGCGCGGTGCCGGCCCCTGACGCTCCGCGAGGGCGCGCATCACCGCCAGCGCGGTTGCCGTCGTGCCGAGCATGAAACCCGTGAATCCCCCGGACATCACCGCGGCGTCGTGGTCGCCCCCCATGATCCGGAACACCACGGGAATGAGCGCCGCCAGCAACGCGACCTGCAGCGCAAGGTTGGCCACCAGCGCCCAGGCCACCGTCTGCAACTGGCGCAGATCCAGCGTCATCAGCCACATTGCCAGGAACAGCGAAAGGGCGACCGCCCCCAGGGCGTCGAGGGCTGCCGTGGATGGCCGCCAGCCACCCGACCGTGCCGTGACGTTCGCCACCAGCGCGGCAATCAGCATCGCCCCGATGTAGCCGGGCAGCGTGACGCCGAGACGCTCGATCCCCGCGCTCACCCACTGGCCCGCGACGACCACGACGAGCAGCAGAACCACCGCGCCCAGCAACCGGCGATCGCGCGGTACATCGGTGGAGGCAGCCTCCGCTGCGGGACCGTGCGCGGGCCGGAACGGG
>JBIIDW010000370.1:0-3421 GCA_044238215.1 Steroidobacteraceae bacterium | reverse complement strand
CGCGCCCTCGCGCGGCCGTACCTGGGTCGGGCGCCGCGCCCGCCGCACGATCGGTTTGCGTCGTCATTGCGTCCTTGCCTCGCCGTCCTTCGGCCGTTCCAGATTCAGCGCCCCGTACAGGATGAGCAGCACGACCGCGAAACTCCACCACTGGATCGCGTACGACCAGTTCTGCTCCGGGCCCTTCGCGAACGGCTTCCAGTCCCTCGCGTAGCCCTGCGGTTCACCGGCGTCGAGCAGCAGCACCCTCGGCTCGACCCGCGGTCGGGGGTCCGACGGTGTCGCCAGCGCCTGCGCCAGCTCCGCCGTCGACGGAAACGCAGCCACGCGTGGCCACGGCCCCGTCGCTGCCGGTGCGGCGCGGCCGCTGGCGAGGCCTGCCGTCGGCAGTTCGTCGAGCCGGCCGCGCACCGCCCGCAGCGGCACCGCCGGCATCGGGGCCGCGTCGACCGCGTCGCCGTCGCGGAGCGCGGCGGCGACGTCGGGCAACCGGTCCCGGTACCCGCCGAACGGCAGCCAGCCGCGGTTGACCACGAGCCAGCGCCCGTCCGGCAGGCGCAGCGGCGTCAGCACCTCGTAGCCCGCCCGCCCGTCGCGCGTGCGGTTGTCGAGCAGGAACTGCCGGTCCGCGTCCCACTCGCCGCGCGCCACGACCCTTGCGTAACGCGGCAGCGATGCCGTGGACTGTCCGCCGAGTTCAGCCGCTGCAGCCGCCGCCTCGAACTGCCGCTGCAGCCCGGCCTTCGCTTCCGCGCGACCCCACTGCCAGCGGCCGAGGCCCACGAACAGGCACAGCAGCACGATGGTCAGGGCAGTCATCGCCCACGAGGGGGCAAAAAGCCGCCGCCCTACGGCGATCCTGATCGGCACGGGCCCTATAATACCCGCGCATCTCGTGGAGGTCTCCCGTGGAACTGTTCCGGATCGTGGTCGCCCTGGTGCTGGTGGGCATCGTCGCCAGCCTCGGCAGCGCCCTGTTTCACCTGATGACCGACAAGGGCCAGTCGAAAAAGATGGTGCGGGCCCTGACGCTGCGCGTCGGCCTGTCAGTGGCGCTGTTCATCGCCCTGATGGTGGCCTGGGCGCTCGGCCTGGTGCAGCCGCACGGCATCCGCTGAGCCCGCGATTTTTCTCTAACTTGTTGACTTGATTGGCGAATTGCTCTGGATTAGCATTCTTTCGCCCAGCCGCCGGACGCCGATGACTCCTCCTGCCCGCATCGAGATCGCCCCGCACTGCTCGCTCACGCCGCGGGGCGCGGCCCTGTTCTTCGGGTCCACCTGCGTGGTCTCGTTCACCGTGGCCGGCCTGGTGGCCGCACAGGGGTTCTGGCCCGTCCTGCCGTTTGCCGGGCTCGAGATGGCGCTGCTCGGCTGGGCGCTGAACGCCAGCATGGCCCGACGCCACCACCGCCAGACCATCACCGTCTCCGCGGACTCGGTGGAAGTCGAGGACGTACGGCCTCCTCATTTCTCCCGCGTCGTGTTCCCGCGACACTGGGCTCAAGTTAGAATCCACGCCGGCTCTTCGCCGCTGCACCCGACCCGGCTCCTCATCGAGTCGCACGGGCGTGGTTGCGAAATCGGGGGTTTCTTGAACGAACAGGAACGGCAGGGCCTCGCCCGGCGGCTGAAGCGTCTGATCGGGCGCGTGAACGAGTCGCCGTTGCTGCAGCAGCTGCCGGGTTCGGCATAAATCCCGTCCGAGTCAAGCGAATCCACATCGCCGGCAGGCCCCCGCGGGCTTGCCGGCAGGCACGCCTGAAGGTCCACTCGAAATGATCAACATCGTCCGCAAGACCCTGCTCGTCCTGGCCGGCCTCGTTGCCGCCGCCCCGCACGCCGCCGAGGCGAGCGGCCTGAACATGCCCGTCGGGGTCACGGAACTCTCGAAACAGATCTACGCGCTGCACATGACCATCTTCTGGTGGTGCGTGGCGATCGGCGTCGTGGTCTTCGGCTGGATGATCTGGTCGCTGGTGGCGTTCCGCAAATCGCAGGGCGCGCAGCCGGACACCTCGATGACCCACAGCACGAAGGCCGAGATCATCTGGACGGTGATCCCGGTCGTGATCCTCGTCGTCATGGCCGTTCCGGCCGCCCGCACGCTGATCGCCATCGAGGACACCCGGAACACCGAGCTGACGATCAAGGTCACCGGCTACCAGTGGAAGTGGCAGTACGAGTACATCGATGACGGCGTCTCGTTCTTCTCCACGCTCGACCGCGCCAGCGACGAGGCGCGCCAGCTGCAGTCGGGCATCGACCCGAATTCCGTGCAGGACTACCTCCTGAACGTGGACAACCCGCTGGTGGTTCCCGAGGACACGAAGGTGCGCGTGCTGCTGACGGCGCAGGACGTCATCCACGCCTGGTGGGTCCCCGACTTCGGCATGAAGAAGGACGCCATCCCCGGTTTCGTCAACGAGCTGTGGTTCAAGGTCGACGCCGGCAAGACCGGCATCTACCGCGGCCAGTGCGCCGAACTCTGCGGCCGTGACCACGGCTTCATGCCGGTGGTCGTCAAGGTCGTCAGCAAGGCGGAATACGCCGCCTGGATGGCGCAGCAGAAAGCGGCGCTCGCGCCCGCCGACGCCACCGCGTCCGAAGCGGCCCCCGCCGACGCCGCCCCGCCCGCCGAGCCCGCGGTCGCCGCGGCTCCGTCCGCCGCCACCGCCCGCGGCTGAGCGGCAACCGCACCGAACAAGCATCCAGAGAGCACGAGCAAATGGCCAACACGACCCACGCCGATCACGCGCACGACGCCCATCACCACGGCCCGACCGGCATCAAGCGCTGGCTCTACGCGACCAACCACAAGGACATCGGCACGATGTACCTGGTGTTTGCGTGCGTGCTGTTCTTCCTCGGCGGCGCGATGGCCCTCGTGATCCGGCTGGAGCTGTTCCAGCCCGGCCTGCAGTGGGTCGACCCGGGTTTCTTCAACTCGATGACCACCATGCACGCGCTGCTGATGATCTTCGGCGCGGTGATGCCGGCCTGGACGGGTCTCGCGAACTGGATGGTCCCGATGCAGGTGGGAGCGCCCGACATGGCGCTGCCGCGGCTCAACAACTTCAGCTTCTGGCTGCTGCCGTTCGCGTTCACCCTGCTGATCCTGACGCTGTTCGTGCCGGGCGGCGCGCCCGCCGGCGGCTGGACGCTCTACCCGCCCCTGTCGCTGCAGGCGGGCGACAGCTTCCCGCTGACGATGTTCGCGATCCACCTGATGGGCGTTTCGTCGATCCTCGGCGCCATCAACGTGGTCGTCACCATCATGAACATGCGCGCGCCGGGCATGGGCCTGCTGCAGATGCCGCTGTTCTGCTGGACCTGGCTGATCACCGCCTACCTGCTGATCGCGGTCATGCCGGTGCTCGCCGGCGCCGTGACGATGCTGATCACCGACCACTTCTTCGGCA
>JBIIDW010000369.1:0-3428 GCA_044238215.1 Steroidobacteraceae bacterium | reverse complement strand
CGTTCTCGCCGGGCTTCTTGGAGACCGCCAGCGTGACGGCCGGCGCGTTCTCGACGGGCGGGTCGCCGCGCGCCAGCGCGCCGGCCCCGGTGGCGAACCAGACGTAGCGCTCGGGCGAATCGGGCGCGGCGTGCACGTCGGCCACGTCCTCGAGGTGCACGGGGCGGCCGGCCGTCATGCCGACCACCAGGCCCGCGACGTCGTCACGGTCGGCGAGGAACTCGCCGGCCTGCACCGGTGTGGCGCGTCCATCGCCCACGACGGTGCCCACCTGGCGCGCGACGTTGGACACCTGCAGTGCGTGGGCGACCTCGCCGAGCGTGAGGCCGTGGCCCGCGAGCCGCGCCGGATCGAGCTGCACGTGCACGACGTTGTCGGGACTGCCGATGGTGTAGACGTCACGCGTGCCCGGCACGCGCTTGACCTCGGTCTCGATGGCGCGCGCGACCTGCCCCAGCTCCCAGGCCCCGCGCTGCGGGTCGCGGGTCCACAGGGTCAGCGTGAGGATCGGCACGTCGTCGATGCTGCCGGGCTTGACCAGCGGTGGCATCACGCCGAGGCCAGGCGGTCGCCAGTCCTGGTTGGAGTAGATCGCGTTGTAGAGGCGCACGATCGCCTCGGCGCGCGTCTCGCCGACCTCGAACTGCACGGTGAGCACCGCAAGGCCCGGGCGCGACGTCGAGTAGATGTGCTTGACGCCCTCGATCTCCGCCAGCACCTGCTCCATCGGCGAGGCGACCTGGCTCTCGACCTGCGCGGACGAGGCCCCGGGGAAGGCGATGAAGACGTTGGCGAAGGTGACGTCGATCTGTGGCTCTTCCTCGCGCGGGGTGACGAGCACCGCGAACAGGCCGAGCAGCATGGCCGCGACAGCGAGCAGCGGCGTCAGCTGGTTCTCGAGGAAGAACGCCGACAGGCGACCGGAGAACCCGAGGGGACGCTCGGTCATTCCGCGTCATCCTCCGCGCGCGCCGACGCGGCGAGGTGACGCCGGGCAGCCAGCGGATCGGTCGCCACGCGCTCGCCCGCCACCAGGCCGGCAAGGACCTCCACCTGGCCTGCCGCGGCGTGACCGAGCCGAACCTGGCGGAACGCCGTGCGGCCGCGGCCGCGCGCGTCGAACACATAGACGCCGGTGACCTCGCTGCGCGCGACCACCGCGCTCGCCGGCACCCGCAGCCGCTCGGCCTCGCCTACGGCAAACCCCACCCTGACGATCAGCCCAGGAAAGAGGTCGCTGGCCGAAGCATCGTTCAACTCGACGCGCGCACGCACGGTGCCCGAGTCCGGTGACGCCTCCGGTGCAACGGTAATGCCCGCGCCGTCGATACGGCGCCCGTCGTGGTGGATCGCAGCCTTGCCGCTGGAGCGGACCGCGGCGGCCCACTGCTGGGGCAGGTCCACCACGACCCGGAGCTTGCCCGGTGAAGTCAGGCCGATCAGCGGCGCACCCGGCCCCACGCTCTCACCGACCTCGACGAGGCGCCGGGTGACGACGCCCGCGTAGGGTGCGCGCACCTCGGTGTACGCCACGGCCTCAGAGGCCGCCGAGACCGCGGCACGCGCCGCCGCGAGCCGCGCCACGGCGGCGTCACGCCCGGCGGTGGCCTCGTCGAGCGCGGCCTTCGGCACGACCTTGCGGACCTGCATGTCGGCGATCCGGCGATAGCGCGCCTGGGCTTCGGCTTCGCGGGCTGTGGCCTCGGCCAGGCCCGCCTCGGCCTGGGCCAGACCCGCGCGCTGCTCGGTGCCCTTCAGCCGCACCAGCACCGCGCCGGCGGCGACGCGATCGTCTATGTCGACGGGCAACGCCATCACGCGACCGGCCGTCTGGGCCGTGAGCGTGCCCTGCGCGAGCGACTCGACGCGCCCGTCGACGAAGCGCTCGACCGGCATCTTCTCTGCCGACACCGCGACGGTGCCGTACGGCGCCTCGGCCGTCCTGCCCGCCGCGGGAGCGTCGGGGCGCCCGCCGCAGGCCGCTAGCCACGCGGTCACGGCCAGGCTCGACAGCCCCAGCCCGACCCTCCGGATCCCCGGGCGCGTCAGCCGGCGCATGCGCGCGCGCCGATCAGCGGAACGCAGCGCCCGGCGCGACGCCGAGCTTGCGCAGGATCATGGCCAGCGGACAGAAGCCGGTGAACGCCGCCTGGAACATGTTGAGACCCACGAAGCCGGCCAGGATCAGCCAGTACGGGCTCGCGGTGTAGCTGAGCACGAGGCTCAGCAGGATCATGACGCCGGCGAAAGCGAAGACGAGACGGTCGATGTTCATGGGGTCACCCGCTCGGGTTTGGGGCCTGGGAATCGAGGATTGGTAGTCGGCACGCTCAGGCAAGGATCGGCTTGCCGGTCTCCGCGTCGATTCGTATCACCCGCAGTCCGGCGGCCTTCCAGCCCGCGATGCCGCCGGCCATGTGGGCGGCACGCGGTGCGCCGGCGGCAAGACGGTGCTCGCAGGCCGTGGCGGAGCGCTTGCCGCTGCCGCAGTGGAACACCACGCGCCGGCTCTCGTCCGGCGGCAGCTTGTGGGTATCGAAAGTGGACAGGGGGAACAGCAGTGCGCCGGGAATGCGCTCGACCGCATATTCCGTGGGCTCGCGAACGTCGACGAGCAGGATCGTGCCCGCCTCGAGCAGCGCGTGGACCTCTGCGGGAGTGAACGTCTCGAAGTCGTGAGCGGGGTGGTTGGCAGTCATGGCGTGGCTCCGGAAAGCGGGACTTTGAGGAAACGGCGCCCGGCGGCGTCGGGCTCGGGCAGCGCGCCGGCGCGGATGTTGACCTGCACCGACGGCCACAGCAGCACGGGCTTCGCCAGCGAGGCATCGCGACGCTGGCGCAACTCGACGAACTGCTCGAGCGTGACGCCGGCATGCAGGTGGACGTTGCCGCTACGCTGCGCGCAAGGCGAGGAAAGATGCTCGGGCGACTGGCCCTGCGGCGGGTAGTCGTGGCATAGGTAGAGCCGGGTGGAGTCCGGAAGCGCGTATAGCTTCTGGATCGAGTCGTAGAGCTGTGCCGCATCGCCGCCGGGGAAGTCGCAGCGTGCCGTGCCGTAGCCCGGCGAGAACACGGTATCCCCCACGAAGGCCGCGTCGCCAACCCGGAACGTGACACTGTCGGGCGTGTGGCCCGGCGTGCCCATGACGTGCACGTCCAGTCCACCGACCGCGAACGTGTCGCCGTCGGCGAACAGCCCGTCGAACTGCCGCCCGTCGACCGGGAAGCTCTCGCCGAGCCCGAGGATGTCGCGGAACACCGCCTGCACCCTGCGGATGCCGGACCCGATGCCGACCTGCGGACCGCCGCCCAGCTCGCGCTTCAGCCACTGCGCGGCACTGAGGTGGTCGGCGTGCGCGTGGGTCTCGAGGATCCAGTCGAGACGGCGCCCACCGTTGCGCAGATGCGCCAGCACCTTCGCGGCCGAA
>JBIIDW010000368.1:0-3430 GCA_044238215.1 Steroidobacteraceae bacterium | reverse complement strand
TCGCCCGCAACATGGTTACGAAGTGGGGCCTGTCCGACCGACTCGGCCCGCTGACCTATTCCGAGGAGTCGGGCGAGGTGTTCCTGGGCCGCTCCGTCACCCAGACCAAGCAGGTGTCGGACGAGACGGCTCACGCCATCGACCAGGAAGTGCGCCGCGTCATCGAGAGCAACTACCAGCGCGCCCGGGAAATCCTCACGACCAACCTCGACAAGCTGCACGCGATGGCCGACGCCCTGGTCAAGTTCGAGACGATCGACGACGGCCAGATCCAGGACATCATGGCGGGGCGGCCGCCGCGCACGCCCTCGGACTGGGACGACAACCTCTCGAAGCCGCCCGGCGGGGGCGCTCGGCCCTCCGCCCAGCCCGGCGAGGGGATCGGTGGGCCCGCGGGCGAGGGCAGCGCCGGCTGATCGTGGCCGGCGTGGTCGCCGCTGCCCGCTTCCTGCAGTGCGCGGGGCGGCGCCTCGAGCTGGGCTCGCCCGTGGTCATGGGCGTCCTGAACGTCACGCCGGACTCGTTCTCCGACGGAGGACGGCATGCCGCGCCCGCAGCGGCCCTGCGGCGCGCCGAGCGGATGCTGGAGGAAGGCGCCGCCATCCTCGACGTCGGCGGTGAGTCGACCCGCCCGGGCGCCGCGCCGGTCGCGGCAAGCGAGGAACTGGACCGCGTACTCCCGGTGATCGTCGAACTGTCGCGTTGGCCGGTGGTGGTATCGGTCGACACCAGCAAGCCTGAAGTGATGCGCGCCGCGCTCGCGGCGGGTGCCGGGCTCGTCAACGACGTCCGTGCCCTGCGCGAGCCGGGTGCCGTCGACGCCGTGGCCGCATCGGACGCCGGCGTCTGCCTGATGCACATGCAGGGCGAACCCCGCACCATGCAGGCCGCGCCCGCGTATTCCGATGTCGTGGCCGAGGTCAGGGGATTTCTCGCCGATCGCGTCGCGGTCTGCGAGGCCGCCGGCATCGCTCGTGGCAGGATCTGCGTCGACCCCGGCTTCGGTTTCGGCAAGACCGTCGAGCACAACCTTGCGCTGCTTCGCGGCCTCGGCCGGATCGCCCCGGAGGGGTTACCCGTGCTCGCCGGGCTGTCGCGAAAGTCGCTGCTGGGGGCGTTGACGGGCCGTCCGGTGGAGTCGCGGCTGGCGGGCGGTATTGCGGCCGCCGTCATGGCAGTGGTCCGTGGCGCCCATATCATCCGTACCCACGACGTGGCCGAGACGGTCGATGCGTTGCGCGTCGCGGCGGCGGTGGCAGGAGACTCGACGAATGGCTAGACGTTTTTTCGGAACCGATGGGGTGCGGGGTCGGGTGGGGGAACCGCCGCTGACCGTCGACTTCGCGCTTCGGCTGGCGAGTGCCGCGGCGCGGGTGCTCGCCCCGGACGGTGGCGCGGTGCTGATCGGCAAGGACACCCGCGTGTCGGGCTACATGTTCGAGTCCGCGCTGGAGGCGGGCTTCGTCGCCTCCGGCGTCGACGTGATGCTGATCGGGCCGCTGCCTACGCCGGGCATCGCCTACCTCACCCGCCGTTTCGGTTGCCGGTTCGGGGTCGTGATCAGCGCCTCGCACAACGGCTATGAGGACAACGGCATCAAGTTCTTCGACGGCTCGGGCGCCAAGCTGTCGGACGACGACGAGGAACGCATCGAGGCCGAGCTGGACAAGGATCCGGTGACCCGTCACTCGATGGGCCTCGGCAAGGCCTCCCGGGTCGACCGCTCCCGGACGCTCTACCAGGAGTTCTGCGCCTCGACTCTGCCTGCCGGGATGAACCTCGCGGGCCTGAAGATCGTCATCGACGGCGCCAACGGCGCGGGTTACAAGGTGGCGCCGCGCACCCTCGCCGACCTCGGCGCCGAGATCGTGCCGATCGGCTGCTCGCCGAACGGCCGCAACATCAACGACGGCTGCGGCTCGACCCACCCGGGCCTGCTGCAGCTGACGGTTCCGGGAGTGCGGGCCCACGTGGGCATCGCGCTGGATGGCGACGGCGACCGGCTGGTGATGGTGGATCACCTTGGGCGGATCGTCGACGGTGACCAGATCATGTTCATCCTCGCCACCGCCCGCCAGGACGAAGGATTGCTCGAGGGGCCGGTCGTCGGCACGCTGATGTCGAACCTCGGGCTGGAACTGGCGCTGCGCGCCAGGGGCATCGAGTTCCGGCGCGCGCAGGTCGGCGATCGCTACGTCATGGGAATGTTGCGCGAGACCGGCGGCACGCTGGGCGGCGAGACGTCGGGGCACATCCTGACGCTCGACAAGACCACCACGGGCGACGCGCTGGTCTCGGCGCTCCAGGTGCTCGCAGTGATGCGCCGCACCGGCCGCTCCCTGGCGGAACTGGCCGCGGGGATGCCCCGTCTGCCGCAGGTCATGATCAACCTGCGCGTGGCGAAGAGGTTCGATCCGGCCTCGGTACCCGAGGTCCGGGAAGCGCTGCGCCGCACCGAGCAGCGCCTGGGCGAGCGGGGCCGCGTCGTGCTGCGGGCGTCCGGAACGGAACCGGTCATCCGGGTGATGATCGAGGCGGAGGAGGAGCCGCTCGCGAAGTCTGCGGCCGAGGATCTGGCCGCCGTCGTGCGTCGGGCCGGCCCCCAGGCCTGAGCCGCGGGCAGCGGACCGCGAGGCGCGTCATTGCGCGCCGCCCGGTCGGTGGCTATGATCCGGCCCCGTTTTAGGGGGGGTCATGCGTCGTCCCATCGTCGCCGGTAACTGGAAGATGCACGGGTCGCGGGCCGAGAACGCCGCGCTCCTCGACGGCCTGCTGGGCTCGGACATCGCCGAGTCCGGGGCCGAGTGCGTCATCTGCCCGCCGTTCGTCTACCTGGGCGATGTGGTCCGTGCGCTGCGTGAGTCTTCGCTCCGCGTCGGCGCCCAGGACGTCTGCGCCGAGGCCCAGGGTGCCTTCACCGGCGAAGTCTCGGCCGCCATGCTGCGCGACGTCGGCTGCAGTCACGTCATCGTCGGCCACTCCGAACGCCGCGCCCTCTACGCTGAATCCGACACACTGGTGGCGCGCAAATTCGCCGCGGCGCTCGGTCGCGGCCTGGTTCCCGTCCTCTGCGTCGGTGAGCAGCTGGCCGATCGCGATGCGGGTCGCACGCAGGATGTGGTCGCGAGGCAGTTGGACGCCGTGCTCGACCTGTGCGGGGCTGCCGCGCTGTCGTCGGCTGTGGTTGCCTATGAGCCGGTCTGGGCGATCGGCACCGGGCGCAACGCGACACCCCAGCAGGCCCAGGACGTGCACGCGTTCATCCGTGGCCGCATCGGGTCGCGCGATGCTATGATTGCGGACTCGGTGCGCATTCTCTACGGAGGCAGCGTCAAGGCGGGCAACGCGCGCGAGCTTTTCGCGATGCCCGACGTCGACGGCGGTCTCATCGGGGGTGCCTCGCTCAAGGCTGAAGAGTTCGCGGCGATCG
>JBIIDW010000367.1:0-3434 GCA_044238215.1 Steroidobacteraceae bacterium | reverse complement strand
ATCCGCACGTCGCCCGGACGCGCGACCGGCCGCTGGCGGCCCGGCGCGTGTCGCCATACGAGGCGCTCGGCCTGTTCGGCGTGCTGATGCTCGCGGCATTCCTGCTCGCGCTGCAGCTCGATCCGCTGACGTTCCGGATGTCGTTCGTCGGCGCGGCGCTCGCGGCCAGCTATCCGTTCTTCAAGCGCTTCTTCCCGGCGCCCCAGCTTTACCTTGGCATCGCCTTCGGCTGGGCGGTGCCGATGGCGTTCGCCGCGCAGGCCGGCAGCGTGTCACGCCTCGGCTGGCTGGTGTTCCTGGTGACGGTGCTGTGGGCCGGCATCTACGACACGCTGTACGCGATGGTCGACCGCGACGACGACCGACGCATCGGCATCCGCTCGACCGCCCTGCTGTTCGGCGACATGGACCGGGCGGCCGTCGGGGTCATGCAGGCCATCATGATCGGCGGGCTGGTGCTGGTCGGGCGCTCGGCAGAGCTCGGCGCCGCGTACAGCGCAGGCGTTATCGCCGCCGCAGGGCTGTTTGCGTACCAGCAGTGGCGGATCCGCGACCGTTCGCGCGACGCCTGCTTCGGGGCGTTCCTGAACAACAATTACGTGGGTCTGGTGATTTTCCTGGGCATCGCGGCCGACTACGCGCTGCGCTGAACCCCGGAAAGCATCGCGCGGGCTGCGATTGCTCACAGCCCGCGCGGGATTCCCCTAGCTTTTTCGGACTCGAGTTCCGTGACTCGCGGCGGCTCATCGTTGGAGCAACCTCGACGTATTCAAAGCAGGTTCCGGGCCAACTCCTTTAAGACCAATAAAAACAACAGCTTGCGTCATATCGGGGCGGCGGGCGCCCCGTAAAGCGTAAATTAATCCGACGCTTTCGCGTCGCGGTGGGGGCGATTCCGACAGTCGATCCCGGCACCGGCGTCAGGGCCGGTTATCGTCAAATGAAAACCGGGCGGGTTCGTGACGGCCGTCGCAGCTCCGGGCGCGGCCGGGCCGGCGCCCCCCGCGGCGGGTGTCTGGTTTTCCGACACCTGCGCCACGGCGACGCTGCGCAGGTCGATCCGCTCGATGCCGTGGCGACGCAGCGCAACCTCGGCGGCGCGCAGCGTGGCACCCGTCGTGCAGACGTCGTCGACCAGCGCGATGTGCCACGGCCGCAGGCGCGCCAGCCTGCGGGCCCCTGCCGGAGCGACCTCGAAAGCGCCGTCGACGTTGGCCCTGCGGGCGGCAGCCGGCAACCGGGTCTGCGCCGCGGTCTCGCGGGTCCGTCGCAACACCCGCGACAACACCGGGATCCGCAGCCAGCAGGCCGCTTCCCGCGCGATCAGTTCGGCCTGGTTGTAGCCCCGCTCGAGCTGACGCCGCGGATGCAGCGGCACGGGCACCAGCGCCTGCGGCACGCCGTGACGGACGAAGTGCGCGGCGAGCAGCGCCCCCAGCACCCGACCGGGGCGAAGGTCGCCGGAGTACTTCAACGCCCTGAGCCCGCTGCCGACCGGATCCTCGTAGCGGAACGGCGCCACCACGTCCTGGTGCCACGGGTAACCGCCGGCACAGCAGGCGCACAGGTCGACGCTGCCGAGGTCGGCCGGCAGCCCGCAGGCCACGCAGCGCGGCGGCGCCAGCCAGTCGAGCGCGCGGCGCGGCCAGGGCAGGGTGGGGCCGAGGCCACGGAGGATCCGGATTGTCGACTCGAGGGGGCTTGGCGGGTTGACGCAAGCGGGGTCACCGTCGAACATTGCGGCTCCTGCGGCGGGACGGTTCCCGGCCGTCCGCGCGTCCCCCAGCATGCGCGCCCGGACACAGGTCCGCGCAGCGCCGAATCGCCTCTTTCCGGACGGAAACACTGCATGCCTCACACCGAACACGCCCCCCGCACCGCCCAGTGCCACCTCGGCGAGGTCCGCCACGACTGGACGACCGAGCAGGTGGAGGCGCTGTTCGCCCTGCCCTTCCAGGACCTGCTGTTCGAGGCCCAGCGCGTGCACCGGCAGCACCACGAGCCCAACACCGTGCAGATGAGCACGCTGCTGTCGATCAAGACCGGCGCCTGTCCCGAGGACTGCGCCTATTGCCCGCAGAGCGTCCGCTACGACACGGGACTCGACCGCGAACAGCTGATGGCGGTCCAGGACGTGGCCGACCGCGCACGCGCGGCGCGTGAGGCCGGCGCAACCCGCTTCTGCATGGGCGCGGCCTTCCGCTCGCCCAAGCCGCGCGACATCGCCGTGGTGTCGGCGATGGTTCGCGAAGTGAAGGCGCTGGGACTCGAGAGCTGCGCCACGCTCGGCATGCTGACGCCGGCGCAGGCGCTGGAGCTGAAGGAAGCGGGTCTCGACTACTACAACCACAACATCGACACGTCCCCCGAGTACTACGGGCAGGTCATCACGACCCGCGAGTTCCAGGACCGCCTGGACACGCTGGAGGCGGTCCGCGGCGCGGGCATCAACGTCTGTTGCGGCGGCATCGTCGGCATGGGTGAGACGACGCGCGACCGTGCGCGCATGCTCCAGGTGCTGGCGAACCTGCCGGAACACCCGGAGAGCGTACCGATCAACCAGCTGGTTGCCGTGCCCGGCACGCCGCTGGCGGGGGCCGCGCCGGTCGATCCCTTCGACTTCATCCGCACGATCGCGGTGGCGCGCCTCGTCATGCCGAAGGCGGCCGTGCGCCTGTCGGCCGGCCGCGAGCAGATGTCGGACGAACTGCAGGCGCTGGCGTTCATGGCGGGCGCGAACTCGATCTTCTACGGCGAGAAACTGCTGACCACCGGCAACCCCGACGTGCAGCACGACCGCCGGCTCCTCGAACGGCTTGGCGTACGCCCGACGGCCGAGGCCGCCGCCCGTGCGCTGCACGGCTGAGGCCGTAGCCGCAGCGCTCGGGGACATCGACGCGCGAGGCCTGCGGCGTCGGCGCGTCGTGGTCGAGCCGTCGGCGGACGGCGCCGCGCCGGCGGGGCGCGTGGTCGTCGACGGGCAGTCACTGCTGAACTTCTGCAGCAACGACTACCTCGGGCTCGCCAACCACCCTGTCCCGGCCGCCGCGATGGCGGCCTGCGCCGTCCGCACCGGCGCCGGCGCCGGCGCCTCGCACCTCGTCAGCGGCCACGGCGGGGAGCACGACCGGCTGGAGCGCGAGCTCGCGGAGTTCACGGGCCGCGAGCGAGCTCTGCTGTTCTCGACGGGCTACATGGCAAACCTCGGGGTGGCGACGGCGCTCGCCGACCGCGACGACCTCGTGCTCGAGGATCGCCTCAACCACGCATCCCTGCTCGACGCCGGGCTGCTGGCGCGCACGCGCTCGTTCCGCCGCTTTGCGCACGGTGACGCGGCCGCGGCCACGCTGCGCCTCGCGGAGCACGCGGCGACACGCGCCGGCGCAGGCGCGCTGCTGCTGACCGACGGCGTGTTCAGCATGGACGGCGACCTG
>JBIIDW010000366.1:0-3444 GCA_044238215.1 Steroidobacteraceae bacterium | reverse complement strand
GCGGTCGGCCTGCAGCATGATCTGCGGATCGTGTTCGACGACGAGCAGGGTGTTCCCCGCGTCGCGCAGTCGCTGCATGACCCCGATCACGCGCTGCATGTCGCGCGGGTGCAGGCCGATCGAGGGCTCGTCGAGCACGAACAGCGTGTTGACCAGCGAGGTGCCCAGCGCGGTCGTCAGGTTGATGCGCTGCACTTCGCCACCGGACAGGGTGCGCGACTGGCGGTCGAGCGTGAGGTAGCCGAGCCCGACCTCGCAGAGGTAGGCGAAGCGCCCGCGGATCTCCGCGAGCAGCAGCTCGGTGGCCTCGTCGAGGGCGCCAGGCAGCCGCAGACCGTCGAAGAACCGGCGCGCCCGTTCGATCGGCAGCAGCATCAGGTCGTGGATGCCGAGGCCCGGGAAGCCCGCCAGCTGGGCGTCGGTCCAGGCCGCAGCCCGCGGGCGGAAGCGGGCGCGTCCGCCGAGCGAGGCGGAGGCCAGCGCGCCGTCGCCGAGCCGCCAGAGCAGCGAGTCGGGTGTGAGCCGTGCGCCGTCGCAGCTCGTGCAGGGCGTGTACGCGCGGTACTTCGACAGCAGCACGCGGATGTGCATCTTGTAGGCCTTGGTCTCGAGCCAGGCGAAGAAGCGCCGCACCCCGTACCAGACGTTCTTCTTCCACTCGCCTTCGCCCTCGACGACCCACTGGCGCTGGGCGTCGGACAGTTCGCGCCAGGGCACGTCCAGCGGGATGCCGCGCTTGCGGGCGAGCCGCTCCATGTCCTCCTGGCACTCGCGGAACGACTCGGTCTGCCACGGGCGAATCGCGCCGTCGCGCAGCGTCTTGCCCTCGTCGGGAATCACGAGGCCGTAGTCGACGCCGATGATGCGGCCGAAGCCGCGGCAGGCCTCGCAGGCGCCCACCGGCGAGTTGAACGAGAAGGCGCTGGGCGTGGGCTCGCGATAGGCGATGTCGCAGTCCGCGCAGTGCAGCGTCGCGGAGTAGCGCCAGGTTGCCGTGGCGGGCGCGGTGTCGAGCGCCGCGGGGTCGCGCGCGGCCTCGCCGTCGAGCGCGTGGACCGCGAGGCGACCCTGGCCGATGCGCAGCGCCGCCTCCAGCGACTCCAGGACCCGACCGCGGTCGGCGCTGGCGAGCCGCAGGCGGTCCTGGATCACCTCGAGTTCGCTGCGCGAGCGTGCGCGCAGGCGCGTGTAGCCCTGCCGCTCCAGCAGCTCGCGGACTTCCTTTTCCTTGAAATTCTTCGGCACCTGGACCGGGAAGCAGACCAGCAGGCGGGGGTCGCCGGCGGCCGCGGTGCGCCGCGCAAGGTCGTCCAGGATCGACTCGGGCGTGTCGCGACGCACGACCGTTCCGCAGCCGCGGCAGTGCAGGTGCGCGGCGCGCGCGAACAGCAGCTTCAGGTGGTCGTTGAGCTCCGTCATCGTGCCGACCGTCGAGCGCGAGGTGCGCACGGGATTGGTCTGGTCGATGGCGATGGCCGGCGGGATGCCCTCGATGCGGTCGACCGCGGGCTTGTCCATCCGGTCGAGGAACTGCCGTGCGTAGGGCGAGAAGGTCTCGACGTAGCGTCGCTGGCCCTCGGCGTAGAGCGTGTCGAAGACGAGCGACGACTTGCCCGAGCCGGAGACGCCCGTGACGACCACGAGTTCGCCGGTCGGGATCTGGAGGTGCAGGTCCTTGAGGTTGTTCTGACGAGCGCCGCGGACGACGATCGTGCCGCGGCGGCGGTCGTTCATGCGGTCGAGAGGATAGCCGGCCGCGCGACGATCGCATAATCGAACCGGCGTCCGGCTGGCGCGACCACCTGTCGGATCCCGTCCGGCTGCGTCCACTGGTCGGCCGGATCCTGGCCACGTTGCGGATTTCCCAGCGCATCCGGGCGGCCGTGGGCGGGGTCCCGTGCATGATCGCCCGCGGGCCAGCCGTCCGTCGGAACCTCATCCATGCGCGAACTCGACATCTTCATCATCGGCGCCGGCATCGCCGGCCTGACCGCCGCGCGCGCGCTGCAGACCTTCGGGTTCCGGCCCCGCGTCTACGAGCAGTCCCTCCAGCTGGGGGAGGTCGGTGCCGGGCTGACGATCAGCCCGAATGCCTCGCACGTCCTGCACGCGATCGGGCTGCGCGACGTCCTCGACGAGCTCGGCATGAAGCCCGAGCGGGGGGGCGTCAAGCATTGGCAGACCGGTGCGCTGATGTCGGAACTGCTGCGCGGCAACGAGATGGTCGAGCTCTACGGTGCGCCGTACTACCAGATCCACCGCGCCGACCTGCATGCGGCGCTGGCGGCGCGGGTCCTCGACCACGACCCGGAGTCCATCGTGCTCGGCCAGTCGTTCCGCGGCCTGCGGCAGGCGGGCGGGCGCGTCGAGGTCGAGTTCGACAGCGGCCTGCGCAGCTCGGCGGATGTCGTCATCGGTGCCGACGGGGTGCGCTCGCGCGTGCGCGCCACGCTGTTCGGCGCCGAGCGGCCGCGGTTCACCGGCTACGTCGCCTACCGCGGGCTCGTGCCGTTCGCGGCGCTGCCGCCCGGCATCATCGAGCCCTCGTCCTGCCTCTCGACCGGGCCGCACCGCAGCTTCACGCGCTACCTGATCCGCCGCGGCGAGATCGTCAACTACGTCGGCCTCGCGGAACGCGACGACTGGCGCGAGGAAGGCTGGTCGATCCGCGCGTCGATCGACGAGATGCTGCGCGAGTACCTCGGCTGGTACGAGGACGTGCGCACCATCATCCGCAGCACGCCCCCGGATACCCTGTTCAAGTGGGCGCTGTTCGCGCGCGAGCCGCTGCCCGACTGGACGCGCGGCCACGCCACGCTGCTGGGCGACGCCGCGCACCCGATGCTGCCCTTCCTCGGCCAGGGCGCGGCGATGGGCATCGAGGACGGCATGGTGCTCGCCCGCGCGTTCGCGGCCGCGGATTCCATCGACCAGGCGCTGCAGCGCTACGTCGGCGCCCGGCTGGAGCGCGCCAACTGGGTGATGCAGCAGTCCGTGCGCACGGCGGAGCGCTACCACTCGGGCGACGACGAGAACTTCCGGCCGGGTCGCCACGTCAGCGCCGAGTCGCTGGGGTTGATGAACTACAACCCGGCGGTGGTGCCGGTCTGATCCCCCGGCGGCCCACCCCGGCCCACTGCGCCGCGCGCCGGCGCCTGCTGCAGGCGGGCGGAGCGCTGGTGGCAGCCGGCGTGGCGGGCGTGGGTCGCGCCGCCGTGCCCGCGGGCACGAACCCGGTCGAGTCCGGGGAGTCGCGCGTGGCGGCGGTGCACGCGGCGTCGCTGGTGCTGGATGCCCACGTCGACGTGCCCGCGGGTTTCATCAGCGGCGAGGCGGGTCCCGCAGTCGACGGCGCACGCCAGGTCGATCTGCCGAAGATGGAGCGGGGCGGGGTCGATGCCGCGGTCTTCACGGTGTTCGCGTGGCAGAAGGCCCGGACCGTCG
>JBIIDW010000365.1:0-3450 GCA_044238215.1 Steroidobacteraceae bacterium | reverse complement strand
CCAGCGTCTGACCGAGGATCGAGCTGCCGTCGGTCAGGCGCATCCAGACGAAGAACAGCGCCAGCCCCCAGATCACCAGTTCGCTGATGGCCTTGCGCTCTGCGACGGACATCGGTCGGACTCCGGGTGTAAAAGATATTAGACATGATGGCCGTGCGCGCATCGAATGTCAAACATCTTTTACTTCAGCGCTGGATCGCCTCTCCGGCACTCCGGGCCGCGTACGCCGCGGCCTCCGCCGTCGCCGGGTCGCCGCCGAGCCCGGCGATCACGCCCTCGCGGTCCGCCGGCGTGCGGTTCTGGCTCGCCTTGCGCTTCGCCTCGACCGATTCGAGCTCGAAGCGCAGCGCGACGATGCCGGCGAGCATCTTCTCGATGTAAGCCGCCGGCGCGTCCGACACGGCCCAGGGCTGTGGCCGCGGCGCTTCCATCGCGCGCGTCAGCGCCTCGACCACGCGGTGCTTCTCGTCGCGGTCGTGCGAGCACGCCAGCCTGCCGCGCAGGTGCACGGCGACGTAGTTCCACGTCGGCACCACTTCGTGGGTGACCTGCTTGCTCGGGTAGAGCGATGGCGAGACATAGGCCGAGGCGCCCGTGAACACGAGCGCCGCCTCGACGCCGCCCTCGGCGAGCCGCCAGGTCGGGTTCGACTTCGAGACGTGGGCGATCAGCACGCTGCCGCGCTCGAGCTCGACGCGCGGCACGGCGGCACTGCGCAGGAACGGCACGTGGTCGAGATGCGGGCGACCGTCGGCGATCAGCACCAGCGTGGCGAGCGGGTGCGCGTCGACGAAGGCCCCGACCGTGACGGCATCCGACTCGGCGAACACGGCAGGCACGTACATCGCGGCGGCTCCGGGGCAGGGCGGCGGGGGCGTCGGGCGTGGCGCCTCAGCCTGGCACGTACTCGTAGCTCGCGCCCACGCCCAGCGGCAGGCCGAGCGCCCAGTAGAGCAGCAGGAAGGACGTCCAGCCGATGATGAAGGTGATCGAGTAGGGCAGCATCAGCGCGACCAGCGTGCCGATGCCCGTGCCCTGCACGTAGCGGCGGCAGAACACCACGATCAGCGGGAAGTAGGGGAGCAGTGGCGTGATGATGTTGGTCGAGCTGTCGCCGACGCGGTAGGCCGCCTGCGTGAGGTCGGGCGAGACGCCGAGCTGCATCAGCATCGGCACCATGATCGCGCCGATCAGTGCCCACTTCGCCGAGGCCGAGCCGATCAGCAGGTTGACCAGGCTGGTCAGCACGATGATGCCGGCGAGCGTGACGCCGAGCGGCAGGCCCATCTCGCGCAGCGCGTTGGCCCCCTTCAGTGCGACCAGCGCACCGAGGTTCGACTGGCCGAAGGCATAGATGAACTGCGCGCAGAAGAACGCCATGACGATGTAGTAACCCATGCCGGACATCGCCTTGGTCATGCCGGCGACCACGTCGCGATGGGTCTTCACCGAGCCGGCGGCCACGCCGTAGGCGATCCCTGGGATCAGGAAGCCGATGAAGATGATCGGCACGATCGACTGCATCAGCGGCGCACCCGAGGCGAGCAGCAGCCGCTCGCCGGCGGCGTTCGGCGCCGCGGCCCAGGGGCTGTCCGCGGGCAGCAGCGTCAGCACGAAGCCGGCCAGCGCAAGGGCCGCAGCCGCCAGCGCCCAGCGCAGGCCACGCCGCTCCTCGGGGCGCAGCGGATCCTGGGTCGGCAGCGCGCTCGGGTCGCCGTCGACCCGAGTGCCGCGCAGCCGCGGCTCGATGACGAGGTCGGTCAATGCCCAGCCCATCAGGATGATCAGCACCGACGATGCGGTGGTGAAGTAGAAGTTGTTGAGCGGGTTGACGACCACCGACGGGTCGACCAGGTGCGCAGCCGTCTGCGTGAGCCCCGACAGCAGCGGATCGAGGCTGGAGGGCACGCCCAGCGTCGCGCTGAAGCCGCCGGAGACGCCGGCGAACGCCGCGGCGATGCCGGCGAGCGGGTGGCGGCCGGCGGCGTAGAAGATCACGGCGCCGAGCGGGATCACCAGCACGTAGCCTGCGTCGACGGCGACGTGGCTCAGGATGCCGACCGCGATCAGCGCGGGCGTCAGCAGGGCGCGCGGCGTCACGGCCATCGCGGCGCGCAGCACGGCGTTGATGAAGCCGGTGTGCTCAGCCACGCCCAGGCCGAGCATCGCCACGAGCACGACGCCGAGCGGCGGGAAGCTCGTGAAGGTACCGACCATCGCCGCCATGAACGACGTCAGCGACTCCCCGGCGAGCAGGTTGCGGATCTCGATCGGCTTGCCGCTGCGCGGGTCGAGTTCGGCGAAGCTGACCCCGGAAAGGGCCCAGCTGATGATCCACGCCGCCACCATCAGCAGCAGGAACAGCACCGCCGGGTCGGGCAGCCGGTTGCCGACGCGCTCGACGGCGTCGAGGCTGCGCGCGACCCAGCCTCGGGGCGGCGTGGCAGCGGCTGCGGGCGATGGCTTGCTGGGCTCTTCCATGGTGGCGCTTGCTCCGTCGGGCCGCAGTCCGTGCGGCCCGCCAATGCTAGCAGCGCCGGGCCGTGCCGCGCTCGTACCAGCCCTTGCTGGCGTTGACCGCCCGCACCACTGCCAGCATCACCGGCACCTCGATCAGCACGCCGACCACCGTGGCGAGCGCCGCGCCGGATTTCAGGCCGAACAGCCCGATCGCTGCCGCCACCGCGAGTTCGAAGAAGTTGGAGGCGCCGATCAGCGCCGAGGGGCCGGCGACGGCGTGCTGCTCGCGCAGCGCGCGGTTCAGCAGGTAGGCCAGCGCGGCGTTGAAGACGACCTGCAGCAGGATCGGCACGGCCAGCAGCGCGATCACCAGCGGCTGCGCGAGCAGCGCTTCGCCCTGGAAGCCGAACAGCAGCACCAGCGTCAGCAGCAGCGCGGCGATCGACCAGGGCCCGAGGCTGGCGAGGGCCCGCTCGAGCCGCGCCGGCCCCGTCGCGAGCAGCCGGCGGCGGAGCGCCTGCGCAATGGCCACCGGCACCACGATGTACAGGATCACCGAGGTGAGCAGCGTCTCCCACGGGACGGCGATCGATGCCACGCCGAGCAGCAGGCCGACCAGCGGCGCGAACGCGAACACCATGATCAGGTCGTTCAGCGCGACCTGCGACAGCGTGAACAGCGGATCACCGTTCACCAGCCGGCTCCAGACGAAGACCATCGCGGTGCAGGGCGCCGCGGCGAGCAGGATCAGCCCCGCCACGTAGCTGTCGAGCTGGTCCGCCGGCAGCCAGGGCGCGAACCACTGCCGGACGAACAGCCAGGCCAGCAGTGCCATCGAGAACGGCTTGACCAGCCAGTTCACGAACAGCGTGACGCCGATGCCGCGCACGTGGCGGCGGACGCCGGCCAATGCGCCGAAGTCGACGCGCAGCAGCATCGGGATGATCATCACCCAGATCAGCAGGCCGACCACGAGGTTGACGCGCGCGA
>JBIIDW010000364.1:0-3456 GCA_044238215.1 Steroidobacteraceae bacterium | reverse complement strand
GTCTTGCCGATGCCATTCGGACCGATGACGGCCACCCGGTCGCCCGCCTCGACGTTGAAGCTGACGTCCTTCAGTACCCAGTCCTCGGTGCCCGGGTAGCGGAACGAGACCTTGTCGAGCTTGACGGCGGACCGGTAGAGCTTCTTCGACTGCTCGAAGCGGATATAGGGGTTTTGCCGCGACGAGGGGCGGATGTCCTCCAGCTTGATCTTGTCGATGGCGCGGCGCCGCGAGGTCGCCTGCCGCGCCTTCGAGGCGTTGGCCGAGAAGCGGCGGACGAACTCCTGCAGTTCGGCGATGCGCTCCTTGGCCTTGGCGTTCGAGGCCTCGACCCGTGCGCGCGCCTGCGTCGAGGCGAGCATGAAGTCGTCGTAGTTGCCGGGGTAGATCCTCAGCTGCTGGAAGTCGAGGTCCGCCATGTGCGTGCAGACCTGGTTCAGGAAATGGCGGTCGTGGCTGATGATGATCATCGTCGAGTCGGCGGCGTTCAGCACGCCCTCGAGCCAGCCGATCGAGTGGATGTCGAGGTTGTTGGTCGGCTCGTCCAGCAGCAGCACGTCGGGCCGCGAGAACAGCGCCTGGGCCAGCAGCACGCGCAGCTTGAGGCCCGGCGGCACCTCGCGCATCGGACCGTGGTGCAGTGCCGGCTCCAGCCCCGCCTCCTCCAGGATCGCGGCCGCCCTCGGCTCGGCGTCGTAGCCGCCGTACTCGGCGAAGCGCACCTCGAGTTCCGCCGCGCGCATGTAGTCGTCGTCGGTGGCCTCGGGGTTCGCGTAGATCCGGTCGCGCTCGGTCATGGCCGCCCACATCTCGGCGTGCCCCTGCATGACCACGTCGATCACCCGCTGGTCCTCGTAGGCGAACTGGTCCTGGCGCAGCTTGCCGAGCCGCAGCCCCGGCTGCAGGACGACGTCGCCGGTGCTCGGCTCGAGGTCGCCACCGAGGATCTTCATCAGCGTGGACTTGCCGCAGCCGTTCGCGCCGATCAGGCCGTAGCGGTTGCCGTCGGTGAACTTGACGCTGACGCCCTCGAACAGCGGCTTGGCGCCGAACTGGATGGAGATATTGGTGGTGCTGAGCATGGGGCGCGGAGTGTACCCCTTGAAATCAGCCGTTTGGGCTATACTTCACCCTGACCCGAAGGGGGCGACCGGTTTCGACGTGGGTTGCGAACCTTCAGGGGCGTGCCGAGGTGCAGTGAACCTCGTAAAACTTTGCTGCAAACACATAGTTGCCAACGACGACAACTACGCTCTGGCGGCTTAACCCCGCCTAACCCTCGACCAGTCGGTGCCTGTGCCGCTGAATCGGGGGACGCGCTCACAGGATCGCGGTCCACCGTGCGACGGGGTGGGTCCGTTAAGAGTTACCGTCTGCTGGCCGAGCGTCTTCCCTGCTCCTCGGGTAGCGTGAGGCGAGAACCAAAGAGTGAGCTACGCACGTAGATCCTGAAGTCTAGGACTTGCGGACGCGGGTTCGATTCCCGCCGCCTCCACCAACACAGGGGCCCGGAGTGTCTCCGGGCCCCGCCTGCCATCACTTCGGACGATGGATGGCGCAGAGCTTGTGGCCGTCCGGGTCGCGCACGTAGGCGAGGTGCATGGTGCCCATGCTGCCCGAGCGCGGGCCCGGCGGGTCCTCGATCGACGTGCCGCCGTGCGCGACGGCCGCGGCGTGGAACTGCAGCACCTGCTCGGGTGAACTGCACTGGAAGCCGATCGTTCCGCCGTTGGCGAAGGTCGCGGGCTCGCCGTTGATCGGCTCGGTGACGCAGAACACGCCCCCACCGTGCCGGTAGAACAACCGGACGTGCCCGGTGCCCGCCTGGTTGCGCATCGGCGCACCTGCGCCCAGCACCCCCAGAACGGCGTCGTAGAAGCGCTTCGACCGCTCGATGTCGTTCGATCCGATCATGATGTGGCTGAACATCTGGCTCTCCCGGTGTGTGGCGACGGCTACTGGGGGAGTTCGAGGAAATGCAGCAGGTCGCGCAGGCTCTCGGGCCTCCCGGCGATATCTTCGATGATCTTGCGGTCGCGCTGCCAGAGGGCGAAGTACGGCACGCCCCGGGTGTCGAGCTGTTCGTAGAACTTCCGGTCCGGGTCGAGGTAGACGGGAAACGGGAAGTCGCGCGCGTAGGCCTCGATCTCGGCACGGTCGTCGAGCCCGATGACCACGGTGGTCTCGATGCCCTGCGCGCGCAGGTGCTCGGCCGCCTCGAGGATCACCGAGTGGGCCCGGCGACACTGCGGGCACCAGGGCGCCAGGTACACGAGCAGGCAGCGCTCCTTCGCGCAGCTGCCGCCCACGTAGCGCTCGGCGGCAGCCTGCCCACCGCGCCCGTCGAAGGGCTGGAGCTTCTCGAGCGGCATCGAATCGGCCCGTCCGAAAACCAGGTACCCCACCGCGGCGACCGCGGCCAACCAGAACCAGCGCTGCATATCACCCTCCGCGGCCGGAAGTCTCCGTACTGCCCCGGCCCAAGTCCGAGACGCGGGTCTCAGGGGCGGGAGTTTGAGCGCCGGCCGTCAACCGGGTCTAATGCCGCCCATGCCCCGCCCCCACCTCGAGCTGCTCTCCCCGGCCCGCGACGCCGACATCGGCATCGAGGCCGTGCGCCACGGCGCCGACGCCGTCTACATCGGCGGACCCGGCTTCGGCGCCCGCGACAAGGCTGCGAATCCGGTCAGCGAGATCGCCCGGCTGGCCACTTTCGCGCACCGCTTCCATGCGCGCGTGTTCGTCGCCATGAACACGATCCTGCGCGACGACGAGCTCGAACCGGCGCGCCGCCTGGCCTGGCAGCTGCATGACGCCGGCGTGGACGCGCTGATCGTGCAGGACATGGGCCTGCTCGAGCTGGACCTGCCGCCCCTCCAGCTGCATGCGAGCACGCAGACGGACATCCGCACGCCGGCCAAGGCGCGCTTCCTGCAGGACGTCGGCTTCTCGCAGATGGTGCTCGCGCGCGAGCTCGACCTGCGGCAGATCCGCGCGATCGCGGCCGACGTGCAGGACGCGGTGCTCGAGTTCTTCATCCACGGCGCGCTGTGCGTGGCCTACAGCGGCCAGTGCTTCATCAGCCACGCCCACACCGGGCGCAGCGCCAACCGTGGCAACTGCTCGCAGGAGTGCCGGCTGCCCTACACCGTCACCGACCCCGCGGGGCGGATCGTCGCGCACGAGCAGCACGTGCTGAGCCTGAAGGACAACGACCAGAGCGCCAACCTCGAGGCGCTGGTCGACGCCGGCATCCGCTCGTTCAAGATCGAGGGTCGCTACAAGGACATGGCGACGATCAAGAACGTGACCGCGCACTACCGGCAACTGCTCGACGCGATCCTCGACCGCCGGCCGGAACTCGCGCGCGGCAGCAGCGGCCGCTGCCGCTACACGTTCACACCGCGGCCGGACCAGGGCTTCAACCGCGGCGGCACCGACTACTTCGTCAACGGG
>JBIIDW010000363.1:0-3466 GCA_044238215.1 Steroidobacteraceae bacterium | reverse complement strand
CATCCGTGAATCACGTCACGCCGGCGCGTCACGACCGCACGGACCGTGCGGGCAGGGCCGGAAACTGGATGGCGTTTCACGCGAAAAGCGCCGCCCTCGGCTATCATGAAACGATGATGGAAGCGCCTCCCCCACCCGTGTCGCCGGCGGACTCCGAAGACTTCGATCCGTTTTCCGGTTCAGAGATCTTCCGCGTGGTGCCAACGACCGAGCCGCAGCGCGAGGTCTGGCTCGCGGCGAAGATGGGTCCGGAGACCTCGCTGGCCTACAACGAGTCGGTCACGCTGACGCTTCGCGGGCCGCTGGACCTCCGTGCTCTCGCGGGCGCCGTCGACGACCTCGTGGCGCGCCACGAGTCGCTTCGCGCGATGCTGAGCCCGGACGGCATGCAGATGCTCGTTGCGGCGCCGGCCCCGGTCGGCATCTCGCGCCTCGACCTGTCCGACCGGTCCGACGCGGAAAAGCGCGAGGCCATCGACGAGGCCTGCCGACGCCACGTGCTTGAACCCTTCGACCTCGAGAACGGGCCGGTGTTCCGCGCCGAACTCGTCGTGCTCGGCCCCGAAGAGCACGCGCTGCTGATGTCCGCCCATCACGTGGTGTGTGATGGCTGGTCCTTCGGCATCGTCGTTTCGGAGCTGGCCGCGCTCTACTCGGCCCGGGTTGGTGCCTCCACGCCCCCGGATCCGGCGCGCGTGCCGCAGTTCGGGGACTACGCTGCAGGTCGCGCGAAGCTCGTCGAAACCGACGAGTACCGCCGGCTCGAGAAGTACTGGGTGAGCGCGGTCGGCGAGAAGCCCCCGGTTCTCGACCTGCCCACCGACCACGAGCGCCGCGCGCCACGCAGCTATCGCTCGGAGCGCGAGGACGCGTGGATCACTCCCGCCTTGCTGGACGCCGCCAGGCGAGCGGGCGCCTCCTGCGGAGCAAGTCTTTTCGTCACGCTTCTCGCGGGTTTCGCGGCGCTCCTGAACCGGGTTACGCGCCAGCGCGAGTTCATCGTCGGCGTTCCGGCCGCGGGCCAGAACACCGAGGGCTGGGAAGGCATGGTGGGTCACGCCGTGCACCTGCTGCCGCTGAGGCTCGAAGTGGATCCCGAAGGGTCGTTCAGGACGCTGCTCGCGCACACCCGCGGGCGGGTGCTGGACGCGTTCGAGCACCAGGGGTTCACGTTCGGCTCCTTGCTTCGCAGTCTCGTCGTCGAGCGGGATGCGAGTCGCCCCACCCTCGTCAGCGTGACGTTCAATCTCGACCAGCAGGTCACCGTCCGCGAGGCGTTCAAGGGTATCGAAGCGAGCGTGTTTACGAACCCGCGGGCGTTCGAGAATTTCGACCTCGCGATAAACGTCGTGCCCGAGCACGGCGGCCTGCGCGCCGAGACCCAGTACGGCAGCGAACTCTTCGAGCGCAGCACCGTGCGCAGCTGGCTGGAGTCCTGGTCGCGAGTACTCGAGGCAGTGGCCGCCGACGTGAACCTGCGGCTGGACACCATCGACGTGCTTGGGCCCAGCGACGCCGAGGCGTGGCGGAACCTCAACGCCACGGCACGCGATTTCCCGACTTCCGTGACGGCGTTCGAGCTCATCGAGCGCCAGGCGGCCAGCGCGCCGACGCGGAGCGCTGTCATCGACCGTCAGGGCGAGCACAGCTATGAGCAGCTCCTGGGGCGCGCCTCGGGGGTTGCGGCGCTGCTGCGCGGGCGCGGCGTGGGCGCAGGCGACCGCGTCGGGATCTGCCTGGAGCGTTCCGCGGCCATGGTCGAATCCCTGCTTGCGGTCATGCAGTTGGGGGCCGCCTACGTTCCTCTGGATCCGGGATTCCCGGACGAACGCCTCCACTACATGGCGGACGACGCCGGCCTTGCCGTGATCATCAGCCAGGCATCGACCGCGGCCCGATGGGGCGACCGTGGAGTGCCACTTCTCGTCCTCGACGGGGCCGGCGACACGACCGGGGACGCCGCGAGGCCCGCGCCCCCGCGCATGAATGGTGGCAGCGCCTACGTGATCTACACCTCCGGCTCCACCGGTCGGCCCAAGGGCGTGACGGTGCCGCACTCGGCGCTGACCAACTTTCTGGAGAGCATGCGCGGCGAGCCGGGAATCCGGCCAGGAGACCGGCTGCTCGCGGTCACCACGCTGTCGTTCGACATCGCCGTGCTCGAGCTTCTGCTGCCCTTGACCGCCGGCGCGACAGTCGTGCTCGCAACGCGCGACGACGCCACGGACGGGCACGCGCTGCACCAGCTCATCCAGCGTCACGCGATCACGATCATGCAGGCGACCCCGTCCACTTGGCGGCTGCTCCTCGAAAGCGGCTGGCAGGGTGGCGAGGGCATCAAGGGGCTGTGCGGCGGCGAGCCGTTGCCCGGCGACCTTGCGGAAGACCTTCTGCCGCGGCTTGCCGAACTCTGGAACATGTATGGCCCCACCGAGACGACGATCTGGTCGACGGTGCATCGCGTGCGGGGCGACGAACGGCAGGTACCCATTGGCCGGCCGATCGCCAACACGCAGGTCTACGTGCTGGACGAATCACTCAAGCATTGCCCGCGGGGAGTGAGGGGCGAGTTGTGGATCGCTGGCGCGGGAGTCGCAGAGGGTTACTGGCAGCGGCCGGACCTCACTGCCGAGCGCTTCGTTTCCGACCCCTTCGGCGAGCCCGGTTCGAGAATGTACAGGACGGGCGACCTGGGTCGACTGCGCTTCGACGGGGTACTCGAGTGCGCCGGGCGCACGGACTTCCAGATCAAGATACGCGGGCATCGCATCGAACTCGGGGAGATCGAGGCGGTGCTGATGCAGCATCCGGCGGTGTCGCGCGCCGTGGTGGATGCCAGGGTGCTGCCGGGCTCGGGCATGTCGCTGTGTGCTTATCTGGTTTGGTCGGAT
This sequence comes from Steroidobacteraceae bacterium, assembly GCA_044238215.1. Classification (GTDB taxonomy): domain Bacteria; phylum Pseudomonadota; class Gammaproteobacteria; order Steroidobacterales; family Steroidobacteraceae; genus UBA964. Next base: position 575 of record JBIIDW010000363.1, on the reverse strand, counting down.
GCCGGGATGCCTGAGTTGCAGGCCCTGCGGGATTTCCTGCGGGCGCGGTTGCCCGAATACATGGTCCCGGCAGTGTTCACGACCATCGAGTCCGTGCCGCAGACGCTCAACGGCAAGGTCGACCGCCGCGCGCTCCCGGAACCCGAGGGCGTGCCCCTGCGGTCCGCGGCGCAGAGCTTCCAACCGCCCCAGACGGCGACCGAGAAGGCGCTGGCGGGCGTGTGGTCCGAGCTGCTGTACGTGCCCGAGGTCGGCCGCCACGACAACTTCTTCGACCTGGGTGGTCATTCCCTGCTGGCCATGCGGGCGATCACCAGCATGGAGCGGCTGACCGGTCGACGGATCCGTCCGGCGAGCTACGTGCTCGAGACGCTCAGCCAGATCGCAAGCCAGTATGATTCGCTCAACCAGCCTCCCCCTGCCCCGGGCGCGGACGACCCTGCTGGCCCTGGGCTCCTCGGGCGGCTGTTTTCGGGATTCAAGCGCCGAAACTGAACCGCATGAAGCCTTTCTTTTTCGCGTCCGGCGGTCGGCAGCTCCTGGGGCTGCATCACCCGCCGGCGGTCCAGGGCAAG
>JBIIDW010000362.1:0-3470 GCA_044238215.1 Steroidobacteraceae bacterium | reverse complement strand
CGCAAACGAACGTTCCGCCATCGAGCCGCCCCCCCTTCGGCACCTGCCCCTACTGAAATTCATTATCACGTGATTTGTCAAGTAAATGGGACCAGGCGGGTCCGGTACGATTGCGCGGGGCCTGTGGAGAGAGATGCGGACATGACCGGCGCGAAGCGGAAGGGGAACCCGGCCAGCGACGAGTTCGAGCTGCGACACTCGCCGTTCTTCCTGCTGTCGAGGCTCTCAAACCGCTATGTCCAGGACCTCGATGCCGTGCTGAAGACCATCGGCATGGACGTGCCGGGGTGGCGGACGCTGATGATCGTCGCCGAGCACGAGCCCCGCAGCGTCTCGGAAATCGCCGACCTGTCCTGCATCCGGCTGTCGACGATGACCCGGGTCGTGCAGCGACTCGTCCGGCAGGGCCTGGTGCGGGTTCAGCAGCGCGCCGAGGACGGCCGCAAGACCGACGTCTACCTGACGCCTGCGGGGCGCGTCGCCTGCCGGCGCGTGAGGGGGATCGCGTCGGGCGTCTACGAGCGCGCGACGTCGGACTTCACCGATGCCGACGTCTCCCAGCTCGGCGAACTCATGGCACGCGCACACCGGAACCTGGCGACGCCGGCGCCGCCGCACGAGCTGCCCCGCAAGCGCCGCCGGGGGTCCCGCGGTCGCTAGCGGGCCGGCGCCTGCGTCTCGCCGTAGCGGGCGCAGTCCATGATGAATCCGCGCGGCTTGATCGTCTTCAGGGCGACGGTCGTGGCGACGCTCTCCACGCCCGGCAGCCTCGACAGCTCGAACCGCAGCAGGGCATCGAGGGACGACGCGCTGGGCACCAGCACGTGCAGCAGGTAGTCGGCGTCGCCCGCCGTCGTGTAGCACTCCAGCACCGCGGGATGGGCCTTCACGGCCGACTCGAACGCGTCGCTGGCGACGGACCGGATCTTGACGTGCACGAAGGCGTGGATCTCCAGTCCGAGGGCGCCAGGCGCGATCTCCGCGTGGTACCCGGAGATGAGTCCCCGCTGCTCGAGGTCGCGGACCCTCGCCCATGCCGGGGTCTTCGACAGGCCGACCCGCGTCCCGAGTTCCGCAAACGACAGCCGCGCGTCCTTCTCGAGCGCGGCGAGGATCCGCTGCTCGATCTTCGTGCGCTGGGCGCTGCGCTGCGCGGTACCCGCCCGCCCCGGACGGACCTGGACCGGGGTTTTCCTTCGTCGTGCCATGAGGGCGGGAATCTACCCTATCGTTCCGTCAGCGTGCCGTTTTTCGTACGAATGTTCTGAAAACATGCGCGCGGGGCGCCATGATCGGGAAATTGTTCGCGCCCGCAGCATCGACAATGTCCGGGCAGGCGAACGGCCTGTGTTCCGCCCAGGCTGCGGCGGGGAGCATCGATTTGTCGCCAGGCCACGAACCGCGAGAGGCGTTCTCCGTCCCCGGACCCGGGCCGTACCTGCTCGCGCACTCGGTCGGCTGCCTGCCCCATGCAGCGGCTCGCCAGCTGCAGTCCGAATTCGTCGAGTCCTGGGCACGTTCGGCCAGCGACGCGTGGCCACAGTGGCTGGAGTCGATCGAGCGTTTCCGGGCGGCACTGGCGCGTTTCCTCGGCGGTTCCACCGGGGAGTACTGCCCCCAGCCCGGCGTCTCGGCGGGCCTCGCCAGCGTGATCTCGGCCATGCCGCTGCCCGAGCCGGGGCGCCGCGTCTGGCTGGCCGCGGAGGACGCCTTCCCCTCCATGGGCTTCGTGCTGCAGCAGGCGCGGCGACTGGGCTACGAGCTCCGGCTGATCCCCCGCGGGCACCACCCTGACCGCCTGGAGACCTGGGCCGACGCGATCCAGCCCGACGTCTGCGGCGTGCTCGTGACCCACGTGCACTTCAACACCGGGCGCGTCTCGCCGGTGCGCGCGATCGCCGACCTCTGCCGGGAGCGCGGCGCACTGAGCGTGCTCGACGTCGCCCAGTCCGCCGGCATCGTGCCGATCGACGTGCGCGCCCTGGGGGTCGACGTCATGGTCGGCAGCTGCATCAAGTGGCTCTGCGGCGGCCCCGGCGCCGGCTTCCTTTGGGTGCGCGAGCCGCTGATCGCCTCGATGGACCCGGTCGACGTCGGCTGGTTCTCGCACGAGTCGCCGTTCGAGTTCGACATCCGTTCGTACCGCCACGCGCCGGATGCGCGCCGCTTCTGGGGCGGAACACCCAGCATTGCCCCCTACGTGATGGCGACCGCCAGCCTCGGGGTCCTGCAGGACCTCGGTGTCGAGCGCCTCGTCAGTCACAACCGGCGCCTGACGGAGGCGATCCGGGCACGGATTCCGCGCGAGTGGCAGGACCGGCTGCCGACGCATCCCACCGGCGGCACGCTGTGCATCGACCTCGGCGCCGAGCGGGAAGGCGTCCAGCAGCGCCTCGCCGCCGCCGGGGCACGCGTGGATCACCGCGGATCCGTGCTGCGAATGTCCTTCCACATCTGGAACTCGGACGAGGACGTGAACGTCGTGGCCGGCGCCTGGCCACGCCGCGCAGGAGCACAGACATGAGTCGCGCCGCAGCATTCGAGCACTGGATCCGCACCGCGTTCGTCGAGATGAACACGCAGCTGGAGAACCTGTACTTCGCGCAGGAGAGTCGCACCCGGGTCGTCGGCGTCGGCGACCCGATCAAGCGCGTGCTCTGCGAGGAGGGCCGCAGCCACGTCGTCGAGCTGCTGCGCGAAGGCAACACCGGCGACGGCTTCGAAAGCGCGTTCGGCGTGCTCGGCAACGTCGGCATGTACCTCGGGGCGCTTCGCCGCCACGAGCTGACCAACCCGGCGCGGGAAGAGCGCTCGCCCTTCCCCGAGGCCTCGTGCCTCGCCCTGCACGTGGGCGCCTCGCTCGGGATGGCACCCCGGTTCTCCACCGGGCACCTCGCCACGCACAACAAGGCCATCGCCGGCATCAGGAAGAGCTTCACCTCGCTGCGCGACGAGTTCGTCTTCATCGACGAGAACACCCGCGGGATCCTGCTGCTGCAGACCGCGGCCGACGCCCTCGCGCGCATCGTCCACGTGGGCGTCACCAGCCCGGTCGCCGACGTCATGTTCGACACCGCCGCGACGGCGCTGCGCGGCGTCCTGCGGCACAACGAGGTCCTGTTCCGCGACCTCGACGTCGAACGCTTCTTCTTTTCCGTACGCCCCTACTACAAGCCCTACCGGGTCGGGCGCCAGGAGTACCGGGGCGCCAACGCGGGCGACTTCTCCGGCATCAACGAGATCGACCTGCTGCTCGGCCTGTGCAGCGCCAGCGATCCCTATTACGCGCAGCTGCTGGTCGACAAGATGCTGTTCATGATGCCGGCGGACCAGGCCCGGCTGCGCGAGTGCATGACCTACCGGAGCCTGCTGGACGAGCTGCTGGCGGTCCCCGAGGAGCACCTGTCGCGGGACTGGTTCCAGCGCAATGCGGGCGCCTACCTCGGGGTCTGCGACCTCTTCGGCCAATA
>JBIIDW010000361.1:0-3473 GCA_044238215.1 Steroidobacteraceae bacterium | reverse complement strand
GATTACGAGCTCGGGCAGGAGATGGGGCTGCAGGGCACGCCGGCGATCGTGCTGGCCAGCGGTGAGATGCTCGCCGGGTACGTTCCTCCGGCGATGCTGGCGCGCAGACTGGAGTCGGCCGCGCCCTGAGTTCCCGCCGCGGGCGCGTCAGCGCTCGAGAAGCTTGAACTTCTCGGGCTTGCCGTCCCAGTCCTTGGCGTCGGCGGGCGCGTCACCCTTTTCGGTGATGACGGGCCACTTGCGCGCGAGTTCGGCGTTGAGCGCCTTGAACTGCTCCTGGCCCGCCGGCAGCTCATCCTCGGAGTAGATGGCTTCTGCGGGGCACTCCGGCTCGCAGAGCGTGCAGTCGATGCACTCGTCCGGGTCGATGACCAGGAAGTTGGGACCCTCGTGGAAGCAGTCGACGGGACAGACCTCGACGCAGTCCTGGTACTTGCACTTGATGCAGTTCTCGGTGACGACGAACGTCATGGGCGACCTTGCGGCATTCCGGAGCGGAGTTCGTATATTGCCACGGTGGCGGCCGCTAGGGAGCGCGCCGGTTGAACTCCGCGAAGTGGTGCCGCTCGACGCCCGCCGCGCGGTCCTCCAGGTAGCGCCGCAGGGTGAAGTCCGTGCTGGCGAACGCGATGTCCTGCCAGGGGATTTCGTCCGGGGTGACGAGTTTGACCTCCAGGCTCTCCGGGCCGGCGCCGAAGGCGGCGACGGGGAGGCTCGCGCGGAAGAACACGTGGACCTGGTGGGCGTGGATCACGTGGACGATCGCCAGCAGCGAGCCGATTTCGACGTCTGCGAGCGCTTCTTCCTGCGACTCGCGCGCCGCAGCCTGCTGCAGCGTCTCGCCGTTCTCCATGAACCCGGCCGGGATCGTCCAGAACCCGACCCTGGGCTCGATGGCCCGGCGGCAGAGCAGGATGCGGCCGTCGTGCTCGGGCACGCAGCCGACCACCAGCTTCGGGTTCTGGTAATGGATGGTGGTGCAGGATGGGCAGACGTGGCGCGGGAGGTGTTCCCCCTCCGGCACGCGCAGGACCACCGGGGAGCCGCAGTTGCTGCAATAGTTCATCTGGACCGCGTGAAAAAATGGTGCCGGGAGAGGGAATCGAACCCACACTCCATTGCTGGAACCGGATTTTGAGTCCGGCGCGTCTACCAGTTCCGCCATCCCGGCGCTGGGCGCAAGTATAGAAGATTCCCCTGCCGTGCCTCTAACATCCGCCCCCGTGCAGATCACCGACTTCGATTTCGAACTACCGCCGGAGCTCATTGCGCAGCGGCCGCTGGCCGAGCGCTCCGCCTCGCGGCTGCTCGCGGTCGATCCGCCGGGCGCCGGCCTGCGCGATCTCGTGTTCGCCGACTTGCCGGCCCTGCTGCAGCCCGGCGACCTTCTGGTGTTCAACGACACCCGCGTCGTGCCGGCCCGGCTGGAAGGGCGCCGGCCGTCGGGCGGGCGCGTGGAGATCCTGCTGGAGCGCGCCGCGGGTGCCGACGGCGCGTGGGTGCACATGCGGGCGAGCAAGCCCCTGCGGCCGGGTCAGGTGGTGCACACGGCGGGTGGCGACCTGGTCGTGCGCGGGCGCGACGGCGATCTGTTCGAGGTCGGATTGCCCGCCCCGGCGCTCGAGTTCTTCGGGTGGCACGGCGCCGTTCCGCTGCCGCCGTACATCCGGCGCGAGGCCGACGCGGATGACGTCGAGCGCTACCAGAGCGTGCTCGCGCGGGTCCCTGGCGCCGTCGCGGCCCCGACCGCGAGCCTGCATTTCGACGCGGCGCTGCTGGCGCAGCTCGACGCCCGTGGCGTGAAGCGCGCCACGGTGACCCTGCACGTCGGTGCCGGCACCTTCCAGCCGCTGCGCTCCGAGCGCATCGAGGAGCACCGCATGCACTCGGAGCAGGCCGAGGTGCCGCAGGCCACCTGCGAGGCCGTCGCCGCGGCACGCGCTGCCGGGCGACGGGTGGTCGCCGTCGGCACGACGGTGGTCAGGGCGCTGGAGTCCGCCGGCGCCGCCGGGATGCTGCAACCCTGGTCGGGCGACACCTCCATCTTCATCCGGCCCGGCTTCCGGTGGCGGGTGGTCGACGCGCTGGTCACCAACTTCCACCTGCCGCGCTCCACGCTGCTGATGCTGGTGGCCGCGTTCGCCGGGCTGCCGGTCATGCGCGCCGCCTACGCCCATGCCGTGGCGGAGCGGTACCGCTTCTTCAGCTACGGAGACGCCATGTTCCTCGAGCGTCGCGCGCCGGCGGGTGACGCGTGAGCCTGCGCTTCGAACTGCTGGCGACGGACGGCGCGGCGCGGCGCGGCCGGGTCCATGCGGCTCACGGCAGCATCGAGACCCCGGCCTTCATGCCCGTCGGCACCTACGGCACCGTGAAGGCGATGACCCCCGAGGAACTCGAGGACCTCGGTGCCGAGATCATCCTCGGCAACACGTTCCACCTGATGCTGCGACCGGGTGCCGAACTGGTCGCCTCGCTGGGCGGGTTGCACGGCTTCATGCACTGGCGGCGGCCGATCCTGACCGACTCGGGCGGCTTCCAGGTCTTCAGCCTGCAGAAGATGCGGCGGATCACGGAGGAGGGGGTCCGGTTCCGCTCGCCGGTCGACGGGGCCGAGGTGCACCTGACGCCCGAGTCGTCGATGGAGGTGCAGCGGCTGCTGGGGTCCGACGTGGCGATGGCGTTCGACGACTGCACGGCATGGCCCGCGACTCACGCCGCGACCGCCGACTCGATGCGCCGCTCCATGCGCTGGGCCCGCCGCTGCCGCGACCACTACTACCGCGATGGCGCGCAGCCCGGCGACCTGTTCGGCATCGTGCAGGGAGGCATGTACCCCGACCTGCGCCGCGAGTCGCTGGACCGGCTGCTGGAACTCGACCTGCCCGGGCTGGCGGTCGGCGGCCTGGCGGTCGGCGAGCCCGAGGCGGAGCGGCTGGCGGTACTCGACGACCTGATGCCGCACCTGCCGGCGGACCGGCCGCGCTACCTGATGGGCGTGGGGCGCCCCGAGGACATCGTCGCAGCCGTGCTGCGCGGCGTCGACATGTTCGACTGCGTGATGCCGACCCGCCACGCCCGCAACGGCCACCTGTTCACATCCACAGGGGTGATCAACATCCGCAACGCCGTGCACCAGCGCGATCCGGGCCCGATCGACCCGGCCTGCGGCTGCTACACCTGCCGGAACTACCCTCGGGCCTACCTGCGGCACCTGGACCGCTGCAAGGAGATCCTGGGCTCCCGGCTCAACACCATCCACAACCTGCACTTCTACCTGGGCTTGATGAGCCAGCTGCGCGAGGCGGTCGCGCAGGGGCGGGTGGAGGCCTTTGCCCGGGAGTTCCTGGCCCTCCGGCGTCCGGCCCCGCCTGTGGCATAATCGCGCGCCTCTCAAGGAAGGGAAACCATGAACGCACTGATTCCTGAAGCCCACGCCCAGGCCGCCGGAGCCGGCGCCGCGGGCAGCCAGC
>JBIIDW010000360.1:0-3478 GCA_044238215.1 Steroidobacteraceae bacterium | reverse complement strand
GCTGCGCGGTGCGCGCGCCTTCGCGTTGCCCTCGCGGTTCGAGGGCTTTCCCAACGCGCTGCTCGAGGCGCTCGCCTGCGGCGTGCCGAGCGTTGCGGCCGACTGTCCGACCGGCCCGCGCGAGCTGCTCGGTGACGATGCGCACGGCCTGCTCGTGGCGATGGAGGACGTCGACGGCCTGGCATCGGCCATCGCGCGGCTGCTGGACGACGACACCCTGGCGGCGAGGCTGTCCGCGGCCGGCGCGGAGGTCGCGAAGCGCTATGGTGTCGCGGCGGTGACCGGGCAGTGGGAGGCCGCGATGCGCGGCGAGGCAGCGACGTGATCGCGGTGCCCCGCGACGGCGAGTGGCTCGCGCGATTCTGGGTCGTCGTGCTGTTCAGCAATTTCCCGATTTACCTCGGCACTTTCGTGATGCCCCTGGTCCAGCCGCTGCACTGGATCGTGGTGCTGGCGGGAATGACGCTGCTGCTGCTGGCGCGGCCTGCGGTAACGCTGCGGGACGTGCCGATGCTCTATCCCGTGGCGATGGCGGCCTACCTCGCGCTCTGCCTGGCAGCCTACGTCGTGCAGGGCGGCGGCGATCCGATCGTGCTGCGCCAGCGGCTGCTCGGCGTGCTGGTCGCGATCCTGGCTTACCTGTGCTTCGCCGCGAGCCCGCTGGCGGTGGAGGCTGCGCGGCGCGCGATGGTCTGGGTCGTCCTGGCGTCCGTCGCCATCAACGTCTACGACATCACGCATCCGCTGACGCTGATCCCGGCCGACAGCGAATTCGCCACGCTGGGGCGTGCGGCGGGGCTGTTCATCAATCCCAACCAGTCCGGTGCGGCGCTGGTGCTCGGTCTCGCGCTCACGCTCGGGGTCGTTCCGCCGCGCTGGCGCGTGGCGTACGCCATCGTCGTCTCCGCCGGCGTGGCGCTGACGCTGTCGCGTGGCGCGCTGGTCGGCCTGGTGCTGGTGTTCTGCGCGCTGCTGGTCGAGGGTCGCACGCTGCGGCCGGCGCAGGTCCTGCGCATCGCGGCGTTCGGCGCGGCCGCGGGCTACGTGTTCTGGCTTGCGTTCGCCGCGGAGCTGCAGAGCCGCTTCAACGTGGACCCCGCACTGGTGCTGGACCGCATCCTGTGGATCCTCGACCCGTCGGGGCGCTCCGACTTCAGCCAGGCGGAGCGGGCGATCCTCGCCGAGCGCGGCTGGCTGCAGTTCGTCGCCTCACCCTTCTTCGGCAACGGACTGGGGTCGACGGAGCTTTGGGAGCTGCGCACGTCGACGCACAACCTCTACATCATGCTGGCCAGCGACTTCGGTCTGGTCGGCTGGCTGGTGCTGCCCGCGCTGCTGCTGGCGGCCGTGCGCCGTGACCTGACCGCACTGCCCGGCGGTGTGGCGGCCGCGTTCCTGCTGTTGTGGGGGCTCGTCAGCCACAACGTCCTCGGCGAGTACTACATCCTGATCGCGATGTCGCTGATGGCGGCGGTCTCGGGAACCCGCGAGCGATCTCCCGGTGGCTGACGCCCCGCCAGGTTTCCCCGCGCGTCGCATCGCGGTGCTGCTGAGTTCGATGGGGCGCGGTGGCGCCGAGCGCGTGGCGGCGACGCTGTGCAACGCGTGGGCCCGGCAGGGCCGGGAGCCCTGGCTGGTGCCGACCTTCCTCGGTGGGCGTGACGTCGCGTATCCGCTGCACGAGGCCGTGCGGCTGCAGTTCCTCGGCGACCTGCCGGGAGTCGCCGCCGGCCCCGGCATTGCGCCCCTGCGCAAGCTGCGCGCGCTGCGCCGGTGGCTGAGCGCAGTGCGCCCGGACGTCGTCGTCTCCTTCCTGCCCAACATCAACGTGCTCGCGGTCGCGGCCACGCGTGGCCTCGGTCTGCCGCTGATCGTCTGCGAGCGGGCTGACCCGGCAGCCGGTGTGGAGATGGGTTGGGGGCTCCACGCTGCGCGCCTGCTTGCGTACCCCTTCGCGAGCCGGGTCTGCGTGCAGACTTCACAGGCGGCGCAGCGGCTGCGTCGACGGTTGCCCGGATGCGGCGAGTTCGCAGTCATCCCGAACCCCCTGCCTGACGCACTTGCCGCCTTGCCGGCCCGGTCAGGCCAGCCTTCGCGTGGCGGCACGGTGATCGCCGTCGGCCGCCTGTCGCCCGAGAAGGGCTTCGATGCGCTGTTGCAGGCATTCGGCCGCGGGTTCGCGGATGCCCCGGACTGGCGGCTGGAAATCTGGGGCGATGGGCCGCTGCGGTCGCAGCTCGAGGCGCAGGCGTCCGCGCTGGGGCTCGGCGACCGCGCGCGTGTCTGCGGCCCGGCGAGCGAGCCCTGGCCCGTGATGGCGCGAGCCCAGGTGTTCGCGCTGACGTCCGCTTACGAGGGTTTCCCCAACGCGATGCTCGAGGCCATGGCGCTGGGTGTCCCCGCCGTGGCCTTCGACTGCAACTCCGGGCCACGCGACCTCACCGATGGCGGCCGCGTCGGCGTGCTCGTGCCGTCCGGCGACGTGCCCTCAATGGCCCGCGCCCTGCGTGCGCTGGCCGACGATCCTGCGCGCCGCGCGTCGCTGGGGGGGGCGGGCGCGAATTTCGTGCGCGAGGCTTTCTCGGAGCCGGCCGTGCTGGCGCGCTGGGATGCACTGTTTGCCGCGGTCGTGACGCAGCGCACTTCGTGAAAGCCGCTGCGGCGTGCAATAATTTGACAATTTCCTGCCCCGCCCAGCCCTTGGGCGTCCTTCGCCCGCCTCCGGATTCCCCTGCACATGGCTGACACCACCGACCTGCTCAAGAAAGAATCGCACTTTGCCTTCGGCAAGAACTGGGCGAGTTACTCCGAACTCGTCACCGAGTCGCAGATCGCCGAGGCCGAGGCCTGGCTGAAGCGCCTGCTCGGCGATTCGATCCGCGGCAAGCGGTTCCTCGACATCGGTTGCGGCTCGGGCCTGCACAGCCTCGCGGCGCTGCGCCTGGGCGCCGCCGAAGTCGTCGGCATCGACCTCGATCCCGACTCGGTCGCCACCATGCGCAAGCTGCTGACGAAGTTCGCGCCCGACCGGCAGTGGAAGGCGCAGGAGGTCAGCGTTTTCGATCTCGGGACCTCGGGTCTCGGGCAGTTCGACGTGGTGTATTCCTGGGGGGTTCTGCACCACACGGGCGACATGTACCGCGCGCTGCGCTGCGCGGCGGCCGCGGTGGCGCCGGGCGGCACGTTCGCCTTCGCGCTCTACCGCCTGACCCGGCTTTGCAACTTCTGGAAGTGGGAGAAGCGGCACTACGCACACGCCAGTCCCGCCGCGCAGAAGCGCGCCCAGGGCGTGTTCATCGGGCTGTTCCGCGTCGCCTGCCTGCTGACCGGCCGCAGTTTCCGGCAATACCTCGCCGACTACCCGAGCAAGCGCGGCATGGACTTCCACCACGACGTGCACGACTGGATGGGCGGCTGGCCTTACGAGTCGATCTCGCCGGAGCAGACCGAGGCGTTCATGACCGGCGAGGGGTTCCGC
>JBIIDW010000359.1:0-3485 GCA_044238215.1 Steroidobacteraceae bacterium | reverse complement strand
CCGTCGCGGCGCGCGAGGAACAGTACCTGCCGGGCGCGGCCCTCGCGCAGCACGCGCTGCCAGGTGGCCCGCCCGGGGTGGCGCGGATGGCTGGACAGCCAGCGCTCGAGCACTGCGCGCGAGGGCTGGCAGGGCCCGAACCAGGCTGCGGCGTCCACGCGCTCGCCCGCCGCCGGCGCACCCGCGAGCCAGTCGATCACTCGCGCCGAGTCGGCGCGCGAGCGGGTCGCGAACCCGACCTCCACCACCGCGACCGACGTACTGGATTCGACCAGCTGCCGGGTCGTCAGCTGCGCGCCGGCTCGCGCGGGTCCGGCGGCTGCACCGAGCGCGGCGACCAGCGCGACCGCGAATGCTGCCAGCGGCGCCCGGTTCACGGGATCGCGCGCGGGCTGACGATGATTCCGTTCGGGTCGGCGTAGAGGAACATGCCGGGCGCGAACGTCACCCCGGCAAAACTCACCGGGACCTCGAGCTCGCCGGCACCGAGCTGTGCCGGCTTGCGCGGGCAGGCCGCCAGTGCGCGGACGCCGACCGGCATGTCGCGGGTCGTCTCGACGTCGCGCACTGCGCCGTTGACGACGACCCCGGACCAGCCGTGCTGCACCGCGAGCCCCGCCAGCACGTCGCCGAACAGCGCGCACCAGGTCGAGCCCGTGCCGTCGACGACCATGACCCGCCCTTTGCCCGGCGTCGCGAGCGTCTGCTTCAGCAGCAGGTTGTCCTCATGGCAGCGGATCGTGGCGATCCCGCCGTGGAAGCTGCGTACGCCGCCGTAGTCGGTAAAGATCGGCTGTGCAACCTGCACGAGGTCGCGATGCGCGTCGTAGAGGTCGCAGATGCTTCGGGTCATGGCCTGTCTCGGGGTTCTGTGCTATCCAGTGCCGGCCGATTATGGCGCAGGCTGGCAGCCGAGGGCGAAGGATGATCCTGATCACGGGCGCGACGGGTCGGACCGGAAGCGTGGCAGCGCGGGAACTGGCCGCGAGAGGCATTCCGGTGCGTGCGCTGGTGCGCACTGCGGCGAAGGCCACGGCGCTGCAGGCGGCCGGCGTCGAGGTGGCGGCGGGGGACGCCGGCGACGCGGACGCAGTCCGCGCGGCGCTGCGCGGCGTGACCGGCATCGCGATCATCCTGCCCAACGGCGAGCAGCAGCTCGCCCTCGAGACGCAGCTTGCGACCCTCGCCGCCGAGGCGGGTGCCACGCACATCGTGAAGATGTCGTCGCTGGAGTCGCTGCCCGGCGCGCACAACCCGGTGCACCAGGCGCACTGGCAGTCGGAACAGCACATCCGCGCGCTCGGGCGCCCGTGGACCATGGTGCGGCCCAGCTTCTACATGCAGAACTTCCTGTCGAACGCGGCCACGATCAAGGCGGAAGGCCGTTTCTACTACCCGTTCGGCGAGCGCGGCGCGGCCGTGCTCTCCGACGCGCGCGACGCCGGCTACTTCGTCGCCCACGTGCTCAGCACGCCGGGGCACGAAAACCGCAGCTATGACGTGACGAGTCCGGATCTCGTGAGCTTTCACGACGTCGCCGAGGCGTTCACGCGCGAACTCGGCCGCAAGGTCGAGTACGTGCCGCGCGATCCGGCGGAGTATCGCGCCCACCTCGCGCGCTTCCTCAAGAGCAGCTGGCACCTGGACGCCGTCTGCGGGATCTTCGCGGAAATCGCCGCCGGCTACGTGGCGCAGACGACGGACACCTTCCGCGAGGTCACGGGTCGCGAGCCGACCACGCTGGCGCAGTTCATCCGCGAGCACCTCGCGGCGTTCCGGGCCTGAACGATGGGCTCCCGGCGCGCCTCTGCGGGGCAGCGCCGACAGCTGCTGGGCAGCGAGGACGGTGGCATGGGGCTGGTGCTGCGCGCCGCGCGCTTCGCCGCCTGGAAGCATCGCGACCAGCGCCGCAAGGGCCACCGCAGCCTGCCCTACGTCAATCACCCGATCGACCTCGCGAACGTCCTGTGGTTCGAGGGCGACGTGCGCGATGCGCGCACGCTGGCCGCAGCGCTGCTGCACGACACCATCGAGGACACCCAGACCACGGTGCAGGAATTGCAGGGCGAGTTCGGCGAGGAGGTGGCGCAGATCGTGCTGGAGGTGACCGACGAGCCGAGCCTGCACTACCGCGTGCGCCGCAAGCTGCAGGTGACGCGTGCGCGGTCCGCCTCGGTGGCCGCGCGACACGTGAAGCTCGCCGACAAGATCTGCAATCTGCGGGACCTGATCGCCAGCCCGCCTGCGGGCTGGTCGGTCGAGCGCGTGCGGGAGTACTTCGACTGGGCCCGGGCCGTGGTCGACGAGGTGCGCGGCACCAACGCGGAGCTCGAGAGCCGCTTCGACCAGGCGTACCGCCGGCGCCCCTGAGCGCCCCGGGCCGGAGGCGCCCGCTCCGCGGGTCTGCCAACCGCTCAGCGGTGCCTGCGTTGCCTGCCGCTGCTGGCCGACCGCGGGGGCGGTTAGGGTGGGAGTCATGACCGACCCTGGCCGATGGCGAGACGAACTCCTGCTGGCGATCGACCGCTACGACGCCACGGGCTGCGCCGGGCTGCTCGCACGCGCGGCCGACGCGCTGCCCGCGGAAGTGCTGGTGGCCGACGTGCTGGCGCCTGCGCTGCACGAGGCCGGCCTGCGCTGGCACAGGGGTCGCTACAGCATCGCGCAGGAGCACATGCTCTCCTCGGCGGTGCTGCGCTTGCTCGCGGCCCAGCTCGATCGCCACAACCCGGCCGGCGGGGCCCGCGCGGTCGCCTTCACGACCCTGGCCGGTGACCGGCACGGCGTCGGCGCGCTGATGGCGGCGACCATCGCCGCGCGTCGCGGCGTGCGGGTGCTGCACCTGGGCTGGGACCTGCCCGTGGCGGAGCTCGGCACGCTCGCGCGTCACGTGCCGCTGGCGGCGGTGGCGCTCAGCGTCGTGGCGCGGCCGACCGTCATCGACGCACTCGGGCAGGTGCAGGCGCTGCGCGCGGCGCTGCCGGACGACGTCGAGATCTGGCTGGGCGGCTTCGGGTCGCGGCAGATGGAGCCCGCGCTGCTGCCGCCCGGCACCCTGCTGATGTCCAGCCTCGACACCTACACCGCCCGCCTGGACGCGCTGGTCGCCGGCGGGCGTGGCCTGGAGAACCCCTCGTGACCGATCGCAAGCTTCTCACCGGCGGCCGGCTGACCCGTGGCCGCATCATCGGCGGGATCCTGGTTCTCGCGCTCGTGCTCGGCCTGCTCGCGCGTTGCACGCGACCTGCAGACCTGGCGCTGGTGGAGCCGGTCGCGCGCGAGGTGGTCGAGGTGGTGGTGGCGAGCGGCCGGCTGCGCGCGGTCCGGCAGAGCCAGGTCGGTGCGGAGGCGGCTGGGGTCGTCGAGGTGCTCGACGTACGCGAGGGCGACCGCGTGACGCGCGGGCAGCGGCTGGGCTCGCTGCGTCCCGGCGAGGTTCCGGCCAGGCTGTCGCAGTCGATCGCCAGCCGCGAGGCCGCGTCCCG
>JBIIDW010000358.1:0-3486 GCA_044238215.1 Steroidobacteraceae bacterium | reverse complement strand
CCAGGGCCACGTGGCGACGTCGGCGATCGAGTAGTCGCCCGCCAGGAACCGACGCCGTGCGAGCTGGCGGTCCATCACCCCGTAGAGGCGCAGCGCCTCGTTGCGGTAGCGCTCGATCGCGTAGGGGATGCGTCGCGGCGCGTAGCCCATGAAGTGCCCGCACTGGCCGAACATCGGACCGACGTTCGCCACCTGGAAATTCAGCCACTGCAGCACGGCATACCGGCCCGCCGGATCGCGCGGCAGCAGCTGCCCGGTCTTCTCTGCAAGGTACTGCAGGATCGCGCCGGATTCGAACAGCGTGATCCGCGAGCCGCCGGGCCCGTCGCGATCGACGATCGCCGGGATCCGGTTGTTCGGGCTGACCCGCAGGAAGGCCGGTCGGAACTGCTCGCCGGCCAGGATGTTGACGGGTCGCACGCGGTACGCGAGCCCGGTTTCCTCGAGCATGATCGGGATCTTGTGGCCGTTGGGCGTTGGCCAGTAGTAGAGGTCGATCATCGGCGGCCCCGCTTCGCTAACATCGGCGTTCACGCTAGCACAGCTGCCACCGAGGGCCCCTCCATGCTCGACCGGATACTCGCCGTGACGCTGGTCGTACCGGCCCTCGACGCCGCGCTCGACGCTTACCGGCGCTGGCTTGGCTACGGCCTGGTGGAACAGGGCAACGTGTCACCGGCACTCGCCGCGTCGTGGCTCGCGCCGCTTGCGGCGGGCCGCCGCCAGGCGCTGCTGCAGCCGGCCAGCGGCTGGCCGACCTACCTGCGCCTGGTGGAGGCGCCCGCCCCCGCACCGCGGTTCGAGGCGCTGCGCACGCAGGGCTGGAACGCCAACGAGATCCTGGTCCAGGACCCCGACGCGCTGGCCGCGGAACTCGCCCGCGGCTCGCCGTTCGCGATCGTCGGACCGCCGCACGACCTCGACAGCAGCCCGACCGTGCGCGCGTTCCAGGCGATCGGCCCGGCCGGCGAGCTGAACTACTTCACCCGCATTCCTCCTGCCGGCGGCATCTTCATCCGGACGCCGGCGCAAAGCGCCGTCGACCGGACGTTCATCGTGGTGGTCGGCGGCGCCTCGATGAGCGCGCTGCGGGACTTCTACGGCGCAATCCTCGGCCTGTCGGTGAGCGCCCCGATCGAGACCCCGATCGAGGTGCTGCAGCGGGCCTGGGGGCTGCCGGCCGGTTCGCTCACGCGGATGGCGGTGGCGCGGATCTCCGACAGTTCGCTGGTGGAGCTCGACGAGTACCCTGCCGCAGCCCCGCCGAGGGCCTGCGCCGCAGGCGACCTGCCGGCCGGCATCGCGCTGGTCAGCTTCGGCGCGCCCGACCTCGACGCCCGTCCCCTGCCCTGGCTGCGGCCCCCGGCCCCGCTGCCCGCGTCGCCGTGGCCGGGGGCGCGCGCCGGGCTGCTGCGCGGCCCGGCCGGCGAACTGCTCGAGGTGGTGGAGACGCCCGGCTAGCGCCGGCCCGCGCTAGGCGCGCGGCTCGCTGCGCTCGTACTCGGTCAGTTCGTAGCGCGTCATCATGTAGCCGCTGACGTACGCCAGCAGGCAGACCCGGAACTCGTCGTCCGTGCACCACATGTCGTAGGGCGGGTGCTTGCCCGGTTCGTTGCGCGTCTCCTGGCTGCCGTCGGTCTCGACGATGCGGTAGTGCAGCGCATCGAAGGTCCCGGCCGCGACCGTGATCCGCTCGCGCCCGACGAAGGTCAGCGGCACGCCGGCTGGCGATGGCGCCATGATCATCGGCCCGGTTGCCCCGCGGTGGTCCAGCGAGCACAGCAGCAGGTTGCGGAACACGTCGTGACCGGGGCCGCGCGCCGGGTCATAGAGGTTCATCAGCCAGGCATCGGCCTGGATCGGGTGCGTGCCGAACGCGTCGATCCGCCGTTCCAGCGGCCAGCGCTGCGAGAAGCGGCCCTCGGCCGCCGTGAAGCCCTCGCACTCGACCTCGCGGTCGGTGAAGCGGAACCAGCTCGAGCCCATGAAGCGGTCGCCCACCGAGAGACGCACGAACGCGTCCTCCGGCCTCCAGTTCGCATCGAGGCTCAGCGTCACGTCGCGCAGCACGTTCGGCGCGTCGTCGATCTCGGTGGTGGCACGGACGGTGCGCCGGCCGTCGCCGTGGATGGTGAGCGTGAACCACTCGCGACCGCGCTCGGTGCCCTCCAGGCCCGGCTTGTCGGTCGTGTAGTGCAGCTTGCCGCGGACGCGGCGGTGCGGGATCGGCATCGTGTTCACTCCTGCGGCAGCAGCGGTTCGTGGAACATCTTCCGGCGGCTCGCCGCGCGGTACCAGCGCGCGAGCGCCGGACGTCCGGACAGCGGGTCGAAGCCGGGGTCGAGGCCGACCGCCGCGGTGGCGACCTGGCCCAGCTTCAGCTCCAGGAACTGCAGCGCACCGACGGTGCGCACCTGGCCGATGTCGAGCGCGCCGTACCCGCCGGCGTCGCGTTCGAGCTGGTCGAGGATCGCGAGGATCTTGCGCCAGCAGCGCTGCACGTACTCCGGCCGCTGGCTCGCGGCGGGCAGCCAGGACTCGACGACGATCAGCACGAAGGTATCGAACAGGCCATCGGCCATCCAGGCCTGGCGCAGCGCGGTCCAGCGGCGCGGCCCGCGCGCCGGATACAGCCGCCGCCGCGTATGCAGGGAGTCCAGGTATTCGTAGATCACCGGGCCGCCGCCGAGGTACTCGCCGGAGTCGAGTACCAGCGCGGGGACCTTGCCGAGCGGATTGACGGCGAGCAGCGACGCCTCGTCGCCGAACGGCCGGGTCGGCACCGGCTCGATGCGCCCGCGCAGGCCGGCGTAGCCGACCACGGCCTCGACGGTGTGGACGTAGCCGCGGATCGGCGTGTAGAGCAGCCTCAATGCGGCTCCTCGCCGCCCGACACGTTCATCGCCTCCGCGGTCACGTAGCCGGCCTCGTCGGAGCACAGGAAGGCACACGCCTTGGCGGTATCCTCGGCGAGTCCTACCCTGCCGAGCGGGATGCGCGCGCGCATCTCGGCGAGGTATTCCTCGACGCTCTGGCCCTTGATCCTCGAGCGGTATTCGTTCTGCACGCTGCCGAGGCCCGTCGTGACGTGATTGGGGCAGATCGCGTTGACGGTGATGCCGTGCGCGCCGAGCTCGACCGCCGCGCTGCGCGTGAGCCCGATCAGCCCGTGCTTGGACGCCGAGTAGGCCGTCAGGTGCCAGGACCCGCGCTTTGCCGCGACGCTGGCGATGTTGACGATGCGGCCGCCGCCGCCCTGCCGGATCATCTGCCGCGCCGCGTGCTTGGTGCACAGGAACGCGCCCATCAGGTTGACCTCCAGCACCGCCTGCCAGCGCTCCTTCGCCACGTCGACCAGTGGCTCCATCAGATAGCCGATGCCCGCATTGTTGACCAGGATGTCGAGCCGGCCCCACTGCGCGACCGCGCGGGCCACGGCGGCCTCGACCTGCGCCTCGTCGCGCACGTCCAGGGCCACGCCGATCG
>JBIIDW010000357.1:0-3488 GCA_044238215.1 Steroidobacteraceae bacterium | reverse complement strand
GGTGCCGTCACCGCCGAGCAGCTGGTGCAGGCCTATCTGGACCGCATCGCCGCCATCGACGACGCAGGGCCGCGTCTGAACGCGGTCATCGCCGTCAATCCGGACGCGCTGGCTGACGCCCGTGGCCTCGACACGGAGCGCCGGGCCGGACAGCCGCGGGGTCCGCTGCACGGCATCCCTATCCTGCTCAAGGACAACATCGAGAGTGCGGATCCGATGCCGACGACCGCCGGCTCGCTCGCCCTCGCCGGCAACCTCCCCGGGCGCGACGCGCCGCTGGTGGCGCGGCTGCGCGCCGCGGGCGCGGTAATCCTCGGCAAGGCCAATCTCTCGGAGTGGGCCAACATCCGCGATGGCGGTTCCGTCAGTGGCTGGAGCGCCGTCGGCGGCCTGACGCGCAACCCCTATGCGCTCGATCGCAACGCCTGCGGCTCGAGTTCGGGGTCCGGGGCGGGCGCGGCGGCCAGTCTCGCTGCCGCCGCCATCGGTACCGAAACGGACGGCTCGGTGGTCTGCCCGTCGTCGATCAACGGCCTGGTCGGCATCAAGCCGACCGTGGGGCTGGTGTCGCGCACCCACGTGGTGCCGATCAGCCATACCCAGGACACGGCCGGGCCGATGGGGCGCTCGGTGGCGGATGTGGCGCTGCTCCTGACGGCGATGGCGGGCTCTGACGCGGCCGACCCCGCCACGCGCGAGGCCGACCAGCGGCGCCGCGATTACGTGGCCGGGCTCGATCCACGTGCGCTCGAGGGACGCAGGGTCGGGGTGCTTCGATTCATGGCCGGCTTCCACCCTGAAACGGACGCGCGCTTCGTTGCCGCGCTGCAGCAGCTCGAGGCCGCCGGTGCCACGCTGGTGGATATCGATGCCGCGCCGCCCGGCCTCGGCGCGCTGGGAGCCGATGAACTGACGATACTGCTGGCGGAACTCAAGTCGGGGCTCGACGCCTACCTCGCCACCACGCCGTCCGCCGTGCGCACCCGCTCGCTGGCCGACGTCATCGCGTTCAACGCCGCGACGCCCGCCGAGACCGCGCTGTTCGGGCAGGCCCTGTTCGAGCGCGCCCAGGCCACTGGCGGCACGGGCGATCCCGCGTACCTCGCGGCGCTGGCCCGCGCGCCGGCGCAGGCTGCCCGGATCCTCGACGATCTTCTGGCCACGCACGCGGTGGACGTGCTCGTGGCCCCCACGACCGGTCCCGCCTGGGTCACCGACCTGGTGCTCGGCGACCATCACGTGGGGGGCGGGGCCAGCAGCCTCCCGGCGATCGCCGGCTATCCGCACGTCACGGTCCCGATGGGACTCGTTGCGGGCCTGCCGGTCGGGCTGTCGATGATTGGCGCGCGCTGGTCGGAGGCACAGCTGCTCGCATTCGCATACGCTTTCGAACAGCGGTCACGGGCGCGACGACCGCCGCGCTATGCGCCCGGTGTCGAAGGCGATGCACCGTTTCCCGACGCGACGCGGGGCGGCGCCAGGCCCGGGCGGGAATAGGCCGCCGTTCAATCGCTCAGCGCAGCACCCGGCCGTCCGCGTCGAGCACGCGCACTTCGCCAATCCCCAGTTCCCGGATGCCCTGTTCGATCTTCGAGAGATCGCCCACCACGACCCAGGTCATGGCCGACGGGCGGATCACCGCTCGCGCTGCGGCATTGATCGAGTCGACGGTCTGTGCCTCGGTGCGCGCCTTGAGCGTTCGCACCCAGTCATCGGGCCGGTCGTAAATCAGGATGCCGGTCACGGCTGAGCGGACCGACGAGGCGGTCTCGAACGACCCCGGCAGCCCCCTGACGTCGTTGGCGATCACGCGTGCGACCTCCTCGCCGGTTGCCGGCCGGGTCGACACGTATTCGTCGAACTCGCGCCGCAGCTCGCGCAGGGAGTCGACCGCACGGTCGGTCTGCACCGGAGCGAACACCAGCATCGGTCGCTGGTTCGCCGCCGGGCTGCCGAACGCATAGGCACCGTAGGACCAGCTCTTCTCCTCGCGAAGGTTCATGTTGAGGCGCGACGTGAACAGGCCGCCCAGCACGTTCACCGCGCTGTCGATCTCGAGCAGCTGCGGCGACCGGGAGGAGGGGATGACGTGGCCGGCGAGGATGAAGGCCTGCTGGGCCTCCGGACGGTCCACCAGGAACACGCGCGGGCCAGCGGGCAGCGCCACGTCCGCGACGGCCTTGGTGCCGCGGGGAGAGGCCGGCGCCCGCCATCCGCCGAGATGCTTCTCGAGCAGGGGCCGGATCGCCTCGGGCGTGGTGTCGCCCACCACCACCAGGCGCATGTTGTCCGGGCGGATCCAGGACTGCAGGTGTGCCACGAGGTCGGCGCGGGTGAGCGCCGTCACCGACGCCTCGCTGCCCGAGCCGGTGAAGGGGATTCCGTAGGGGTGGGCGGTGCCGTACATCAGCGGTGGCAGCAGGCGCTGGGCGATGCTGTTCGGCTGGGTCTTCTCGCGCGCGATCTGCGCCAGCCACTGCTTGCGCACCCGCTCGATCTCGGCAGCATCGAGTCGGGGCTCGCGCAGCATCGTGGCGAGCAGGGCCAGCGAGGGATCGAGGCGGTCGGTGAGTGCGGAGACGAAGGCGCTCGAGGCATCCAGTGCCGCGCTGGCGCCGACCTCGGCGCCGAGGTCCTCGGCGCGCGCCGCGAAGTCGAGCGCGCCGTATGGGCCGGCGCCCTCGTTGAGCATCCGCATGGCGAAGGCCGCGGTGCCGAGCTTGCCGCCGCCGTCGGCCGCGAAGCCGGCGTCGAAGAGCGCCTGCACCTGCACCACCGGGACCTCGGGGCGGCGCACGAGTACCACCGGCACGCCGTTCGCGAGCGTGAAGCGCTCGAGATCCGGGAAGGACAGGTTCGGGAACGAGTCGACCGCCGGCACGCCGAGGCTGCGGTCGACGGCGCTGTCCTGTGCGTGGCGCGGCGCGCCGAAGGGCAGCACGGTGAGCGTGTAGCTGCCCTGCGCGAGCCAGCGCCGCGCGACGTCGCGCACCTGCGCCGGCGTCGCCGCATCGATGATCGCGAGCGACCGGCGGAAGCAACCCGGGTCACCGTGGAAGACCTGGCACTCGGCCAGCACGTCGGACTTGCCGCCGAAGCCGCCGACCCGCTCGATTCCGCGTACGAAGGAGGCGCGCACCGCGGTGCGGGCGCGCTCGAGTTCCTGCCGCGTGGGACCCTGGCGCAGCAGCCGCGCGAGTTCATCGTCGAGCAGTTTTTCCACTGCGGCCGGATCGCGGCTCGCCTTGACGTCGACCTGGATGGCGAACAGTCCCGAGATCTCCATCGCGTAGCTGAATGCGCTGACGCTGTCCGCCGCCTGCTCGCCGTGCACGAGCCGGGCATCGAGTCGCGAGGCCGCGCTGCCGCCCAGCACCTGGGCGAACAGTCCGAGGATCTCGCTGTCGGCATCGGTGGTGGGGGGGACGTTCCAGGCGCGAACGATTCGCGGCTGCGGCACGCGGTCGTACATCACGTCACGACGGGCG
>JBIIDW010000010.1:0-12356 GCA_044238215.1 Steroidobacteraceae bacterium | reverse complement strand
CACGACCTCAGCAGGCAGGGCCCCTGTCGGGGAGCAGACCGATGACCAGAGACCGCGTGTTTGGCTTTCAACCGATAGGCAAACCGATCACCGGCCCAGCGAGAGCGAACGGCGGCCCGGCGATCGGTTGAGCCCATGCGTCGACCAACGATGCGCGAGTTCGTCAAGAGGGTGGGTGTGCGGGCGGAGTCCCGACGAGATGGGGAAAGGGCGGCAAGGTGACCCTCCTGAGCCAACCCGGAAGCCATGACCGGCGAACGCGCATTCGACCCAGTGCGCTATTGTCCGAACGCTGCCGATCTGGTCTTCGCCCCGGTCGGCTTACCAGTCCAAAGGGCTGCAGGACTATCGTCCCCCGGGGCGCGCCGATCCGTTCACACAGCGGCCTATCGGCCCCCCAAGGCGGACCTGCCGGAGCCGTCGGCATTTCACCGGCCAGACCTTGCCGAACCCCATCTATCGAGGTTGCCTCGCGGCCGCCGGGCTGGTATAAAAGCGGCCCTTTGCCCGGCCGCCCAGGCGCGGGGCAACCGTAACCAACTGATCAGCAAGGGCTTCCAAGATGTCCCGCGTCTGCGAACTCACTGGCAAGCGCCCCACCACGGGCAACCGCGTCTCGCACGCCAACAACAAGAAGCGCCGCCGCTTCCTGCCGAACCTGCATACGCAGCGGTTCTGGCTCGAGGGCGAGAAGCGCTGGGTCTCGCTGCGCGTCAGCACCAATGCGCTGCGCACCATCGAGAAGAACGGCCTCGACGCGGTGGTCGCCGACCTCCGTGCCCAGGGCATGAAGATCTGACCGGGAGCACCTGAGCCATGCGCGAAAAGGTCAAGCTGCTGTCCACCGCCGGCACCGGCCACTTCTACGTGGCCATGAAGAACAAGCGCCTGCACCCGGAGAAGATGGAAGTCCGCAAGTACGATCCGGTCGTGCGCAAGCACGTGGCGTACAAGGAAACCAAGATCAAGTAAGCCGCGTGGCGCGCCCGCGAGGGCCGCCGCCCCTGGCGCGAACAGGCCTGCCATCGTGCAGGCCTTTTCGTTTGCGGGGTCCTCTCGGGTAACGTGTCGCCTGCATGCCCGAACTCCCGGAAGTCGAAACCACGCGCCGCGGCGTCGAGCCGCACGTGGCCGGCCGGCGCATCGTCGCGCTGGAGGTCCACGAGGCGCGGCTGCGCTGGCCGGTGGCGCCCGACCTGCCGGCGCGGGTCGCAGGAGCGCGCGTCGAGCGCGCGCTGCGCCGGGCGAAGTACCTGCTGTTCCCGCTCGACAGCCACGCCACGCTGATCCTGCACCTGGGCATGTCCGGCAGCCTGCGCGTGGTGCCGGTGGGCACGCCGCGCCGCACCCACGACCACGTGGACCTCGTGCTCGACAGCGGCCTCGCGCTGCGCTTCAACGACCCGCGGCGATTCGGCTCCCTGCACTGCGCCGAGGGCGACCCGTCGGATCATCCGCTGCTGCGGCAGCTCGGCCCGGAACCGCTCGGTGAGGGCTTCGGCGGCGAGCGGCTGTGGCAGGCGTCGCGCGGCCGGCGCGTCGCGATCAAGTCGCTGATCATGGACAGCCACGTCGTCGTCGGCGTGGGCAACATCTACGCCAGCGAGGCGCTGTTCATGGCCGGCATCCGCCCGCGACGGCAGGCGCGCGGGCTGCGACGCGCCGAGGCCGACCGGCTCGCCGCGGCAATCCGCGAGGTGCTCGCGAAAGCCGTGCAGCTGGGCGGAACCACGCTGCGCGATTACGTGGGCGCCGACGGCAACCCCGGCTACTTCCGCCAGCAGCTGTTCGTCTACGAGCGCGGCGGCGAGCCGTGCCGGGCCTGCGGAGCGCCGGTGCGGCACGCGGTGCTCGGCCAGCGCTCGACCTACTGGTGCGCCGCGTGCCAGCACTGACGCGCCGCAGGCTGCTGCCGCACTTCCGCGACGCCGACCCGGTGCTGGCCGCGGTGATCGAAGCCGCGGGACCCTATCGGCTGGGCGCGGACGACCGCGGTGCGCCGCCCTTCGAGCACCTCGCCAGCGCGATCATTCACCAGCAGCTCAGCGGTGCGGCGGCGCGCACGATCCAGCGCCGGTTCGTCGCGCTCCACGCGCGGTTCCCGGAGCCCCGGCAGCTGCTCGACACGCCGGACGAACCGCTGCGCGCCGCGGGCCTGAGCCGCGGCAAGGTCGCCGCGCTGCGCGACCTCGCCGCGCGCACCCTCGACGGCACGGTGCCCAACCGGAGCGCGCTGGAAACGCTGGACGACGAAACCATCGTCGCGCGGCTGACCCAGGTGCGCGGGGTCGGCCGCTGGACGGTGGAGATGCTGCTGATGTTCCAGCTCGGGCGGCCCGACGTGCTGCCGAGCGGCGACCTCGGCGTGCGCAACGGGTTCCGCCTGGCCTACGGCCTGCGCGAGGCGCCCGCGCCGCGCGCGCTGGCGGACTACGGCGCGCGCTGGGCGCCGTTCCGCTCGGCGGCGGCCTGGTACCTGTGGCGGGCCGTGGAACTGGCGCGGGAGGGCAGGCTTCCCCCGCCCCCGCCGCGCGCGCCGCGACTCGGCGGGACGCGTCTCAGCCGTTCGCCTTCGAGCCGCGGCGCTGGCCGCGCAGCGCCTCGGCCACGGTCGGGTGCACGAACTCGCTGACGTCGCCGCCGAGCACGGCGATCTCGCGCACCAGCGTCGAGGAGATGAACGAGAACTGCTCCTGCGGCGTCATGAAGACCGTCTCGATCTCACGCGACAGGTGGCGGCTCATGTTGGCGAGCTGGAACTCGAACTCGAAGTCGGACACGGCGCGAAGACCGCGCACCAGCACGTGCAGCCCGTGCTGCTTGGCGAACTCGACCGTCAGGCCCGAGTAACCCATCACCTCGACGTTCGGCAGGTCGGCGACGACGGCCCGCGCGAGCTCGACACGCTTCTCCAGCGGAAACATCGGTGCCTTGTTCGGGTTGGCGGCGATCGCAATGACGAGGCGGTCGAAGATGCTCGCGGCGCGGCGCACGAGATCGTGATGGCCGTTCGTGATCGGATCGAACGTGCCCGGATACAGCGCGTGGCGTTTCATGTCGGCTCCCCTCGGCTGGGAGGATCTTCGCCCGGCCGTCGCGCCAGATGATAGCCGACCTCGCCGGCGGCGCCGCTGCGCAGCAGTTCCCAGCCCACAGGCAGCGATGGCAGCGGTTCGCGGGCGGGCGCCTCGAGGTAGATCCGCGCGCCTGGCGCGAGCCAGTCGCCCGACTCCAGCCGGGCGCAGGCGGTGGCCAGCAGGCCGGCGGCGAACGGCGGGTCGAGGAAGACGACGTCGAACGGCGCCACGCCGTGGCCGCGCGGACGCGCTAGCCAATCGAGCGCGTCGGCCCGATGGGCCTCCGCGGCACGCGCACCCCACTCGGCGAAGCGTTCGCGCAGCGCCGCGATGCTGCGCGGGTCGGCGTCGACGAATACCGCGGCGGCCGCCCCGCGGGACAGCGCCTCGAGCCCCAGCGCGCCGCTGCCGGCAAACAGGTCGAGCGCTCGCGCCCCGCGGATCGTGGGCCCCAGCCAGTTGAACAGGGTCTCGCGCACGCGGTCCGGCGTGGGACGGATCGCCGTTCCCGCGGGAAACCGCAGCCGCCGGCCGCGCCACTCGCCCGCGATGATCCGCAGCTCGCGCGGCCGCCTCTGCTGCATGGTGCTTGCTTGCCTCCCCGAAGAGCGGCAGCGTAACCTACGCCGCCCCGCGCGCGCACCGGCGGCATCCGCCGCACACACCGTGACCCAGAGTCCCGAACCGAAAACCGGCTTCTTCGCGCGGCTGCGCAGCAGCCTGAACCGGCCGAACTCCTGGCTGTCGTACGACCTCGCGAACCTGTTCCGGGGCCGCAAGATCGACGCCGCGGTGCTCGACGAACTCGAGACCCGGCTGCTCACGGCCGACGTCGGCGTGCAGGTCACGGAGGAGCTGCTGGAGCGGCTGCGCAAGCGCGTCGCGCGCGACGAGCTCGGCGACGTCGAGGCACTGCTCGACGCGCTGCGCGAGGAGATCGCGGCCGTGCTCGAGCCGGTCGCGCGGCCGCTGCGCATCGAGGGCCACCGCCCGTTCGTGATCCTCGTGGTCGGCGTCAACGGCTCGGGCAAGACCACCACCATCGGCAAGCTCGCGCACCGGCTCGCCGGCGAGGGGCGCCGCGTGGTGCTGGCAGCGGGCGACACCTTCCGCGCCGCCGCGATCGAGCAGCTCGGCGTCTGGGGCGAGCGCAGCGGCTGCGAGGTGGTCGCGCAGCAGGCCGGCGCCGACCCGGCAGCCGTCGCCTTCGACGCACTGGCGGCGGCGCGCAGCCGCGGCGCCGACGTGCTGATCGCCGACACCGCCGGCCGCCTGCAGGCGCAGTCGCACCTGATGGAGGAACTGAAGAAGATCAAGCGCGTGCTGGCGCGCGCGGAACCGACGGCGCCGCACGAGGTGCTGCTGGTGCTCGACGCCAACCAGGGCCAGAACGCGCTCGCCCAGGCGACGCAGTTCCACGAGGCGGTGGGCGTCACCGGGCTGGTGCTGACCAAGCTCGACGGCACCGCGCGCGGCGGCATCGTGCTGGCCATCGCGCGCCGCCTCGGGCTGCCGATCCGCTACATCGGCATCGGCGAGCAGGCGGCGGACTTCGGCGAGTTCGACGCCCGCGCGTTTGCCCGCGCGCTGGTCGACGGCACGTCGAACCGGGGCGATACTTGAGCGTGACAGCCCTGCGGCGGATCTCCCGGTGATCGTCTTCGACCGCGTCCACAAGCGCTACCCGAACGGGCGTGAAGCCCTCAGCAACGTTTCGCTGCGCATCGGCGCGGGCGAGATGGTCTTCCTGACCGGTCGCTCCGGCGCCGGCAAGAGCTCGGTGCTGAAGCTCATCGCGCTGCTCGAGCGGCCGACGCGCGGCACGGTCACCGTCAACGGTCTCGACACCGGCAGCCTCAGGCCGCGCGCCATCCCGGCGTTCCGGCGCCAGGTCGGCGTCGTGTTCCAGGATCACCGGCTGCTGATGGACCGCCCGGTCTTCGACAACGTCGCGCTGCCGCTGGTCGTGGCGGACACGCCGCTGCGCGAGATCGACAAGCGCGTGCGCGCCGCGCTCGACCAGGTCGGGCTGCTCGGCAAGGAGCGGCTGCTGCCCACCGAGCTGTCGGTCGGCGAGCAGCAGCGGGTCGGCATCGCGCGGGCCGTGATCGCCCGGCCGCCGGTGCTGATCGCCGACGAGCCCACCGGCAACCTGGACCACGCGCTCGCCCTCGAGGTCATGCGCACGTTCAAGCGCTTCCAGGAAGTCGGCGTCACGGTCGTGATCGCCACCCACGACCTCGGACTGGTGAGCGAGTTCGGCTCGCGCCAGCTCGTGCTCGCCGACGGCAAGCTGACGGACGGCCCGCTCGCGGGGGGTGGCACGGCACCATGACTTCGCTCTCGACCTGGTTCGCCCGCCACGCGCAGGCGTTGCTGGCCTCGCTCGGCCGGCTGGCCCGCGAACCGCTCGCCACGGCACTGACCCTCGGCGTCATCGCGCTCGCACTCGCGCTGCCGGCGGGCCTCTGGGTGCTGGTGAGCAGTGCGCGGGCCGCGACCGGCGACCTGGCCGACACCGTCGACGTCACGGTCTACCTGAAGCCCGAGGTCTCGCTCGAGAAGGCACGCCAGCTCGAGCGCAACGCCCGGCAGCGCCGGGGCGTCGCCGCGGTGACCCTGGTGCCCGCGGAGAAGGCGCTGGCGGAATTCCGCGAGTACTCGGGCTTCGGCGAGGCACTGGGCGCGCTGGAGTCGAATCCGCTGCCGCATGTCCTGAGCGTCAGGCCGCGCCCGGAGGCGACCTCGGCGGCCGACATCGAGGCGCTGAAGACGCACTTCGCCGCCTGGCCAGAGGTGGAACTGGTCCAGGTCGACACCGAGTGGGTGCGCCGGCTCGGCGCCATTCTCGAACTGCTGCGCCGTGCGCTGGCCGTGGTGGCGGCCCTGCTCGGCCTCGGCGTGCTCGCGGTGGTCGGCAACACCATCCGGCTCGAGATCAACGGCAGGCGGGCCGAGATCGAGGTCATCAAGCTGGTCGGCGGCAGCAACGCCTTCGTACGCCGGCCCTTCCTCTACGAGGGCCTGTGGTACGGGCTCTTCGGCGGCCTGCTCGCGCTGGCGGTGGTGGCCGGCGCCACCGCGGCACTGGCCTCGCCGGTGGCGGAGCTCGCCACGCTGTACGGTGGCGGCTTCGGCCTCGCCGGGCTCGGCCTGCGCGAGGCCGGGATCCTGCTCGGCTGCGGGGCACTGCTCGGCTGGGCTGGCGCCTGGGTCGCGGCATCCCGGCACCTGTCGCGGATCGAGCCAAGAGCCTAAGCGACTGATTTATCGAAAATAATAAATTCCGGGGAACTGTGAAGGGGTCTTAGCACTCCAAGTATCCGAGTGCTAACATCGTCGCGTTGAAGAACCTCAGGGAGGTTTCCGACACCATGACCCCCAACGCCCTCGTCGCCCGCTACTCCGACCTGGCCCTCAGCGGCCCGCTCGGCAGCCTCGACGCTTACCTCGAGCGCGTGTCGCGCATACCGGTGCTGTCGCGCGAGGACGAGCAGGAACTGGCCACGCGCCTGCGGCGCGACGGCGACGTCGACGCCGCGCGTGCGCTCGTCCTCTCGCACCTGCGCTTCGTCGTCCACATCGCCCGCGGCTACACGGGCTACGGCCTGCCGGTCGGCGACCTCGTCCAGGAAGGCAACGTCGGCCTGATGAAGGCCGTCAAGCGCTTCGATCCCTCCATGGGCGTGCGCCTCGTGTCGTTCGCCGTGCACTGGATCCGTGCCGAGATTCACGAGTACGTGCTGCGCAACTGGCGGCTGGTCAAGGTCGCCACCACCAAGGCCCAGCGGAAGCTGTTCTTCAACCTGCGGCGCATGAAGCGCAACCTCGCGTGGCTGTCGGCCGCGGAGACCCAGGCCGTCGCCCGCGACCTCGGGGTCGAGCCGGGCGAGGTCACCGAGATGGAGCAGCGCCTGTCCGCGCGCGACCTGTCTTTCGATCCGACGCCGCTCGACGCCGAAGACGACGAAGCCTACTCGCCGGCGGCGTACCTGCCGGCGCCCGACGCCGATCCGGCCGAGCAGGTCGAGAGCGACGAGTGGGAGACGGACTCGCACGAACGGCTGGCGCGCGCGCTCGCGACGCTCGACCCGCGCAGCCGCGACATCCTCGCGAGCCGCTGGATGGCCGGGGATGCGGCGAAGGCAACCCTCCACGACCTGGCGGCGAAGTACGGCGTGTCCGCCGAGCGGATCCGTCAGCTCGAGGCCAACGCGATCCGCAAGCTCCGCGGCGAGATGCTCGAGACCACCTGAGCCTCAGGCGCCGGGCGGTGCGCGGCGCGCACGCAGCCCGGCGAGCAGCCGCGTTCCGATCAGGTCGAGCACGAGGAAGGCCAGCGCCACGGCGAACGCCTCGCCGGCGCCCAGCGCCAGCGGCCCTCGCAGGGCGAGCAGCGGCAGCAGGCTTTCCGGCAGCTGGTCCAGGCCCGGCGCGTCCGCGCCGGAGCGCAGGCCACGGCGCCGCTTGGCGAAGCTGCTCGCCAGGTCGCCAGCCATCGCGAGTGCGGCCACCAGCAGGCCGGTCCAGGCGTCGCCCAGCCACCACGCCGACAGGGCTGCGGTCGAGGCGAGCGAGACCACGAGGCCGCGCCAGGTCTTCGACGCGCCGAGGATGCGCCGGCCGTCGCGCCAGCAGCGCCCGCCATCGACGGGCCACGACAACGCCCGGCCGAGCAGCAGGTGCGCCAGCACCGGCGCCGCGTTGGCAGAGATCACCAGCGCCAGGGCGAGCAGCCCGCCCTGCGCAGCCTCGGGAATGACGGACTCGCCCATGGTCAGCACCGGTCCCGGCTTGCGCGTGTCGGGCAGCGCGCGCTAGCGTGCCGTTGCCCGATCTCCGACGCCCGCAGGTTACACCATGCGCACCGCCCGACAGTGGCTCGAGGAATACGGCGAGAGCCATCGCCACCCGGTCAACAAGCTCCTGCACTGGGTCTGCGTGCCGGTGATCGTGCTGTGCGTGATGGGCTTCCTGCGCGAGCTTCCCACCCCGGGCGCGTTTGCCAGCGTGCCGGGCCTCGACTGGGCCACACTCGGTGTGGTGCTCGCGGTCGCCTACTACCTGCGGCTGTCGGTCCCGCTCGCGCTCGGCGCGGCGCCGCTGCTGGTGCTGGGGCTCGCCACGCTGGGCTGGATGGAAACGCTGCCCTGGCCCCTGTGGGCGAGCTGCGCCGTGCTGTTCATCGTCGCGTGGATCGGCCAGTTCATCGGCCACGCCATCGAGGGACGCCGGCCGTCGTTCTTCAAGGACCTGCAGTTCCTGCTGATCGGGCCGCTTTGGCTGCTCGCGGACCTGTACCGGCGGATCGGCCTGCGCCCGGCCTGAACGCCCCCGTTCAGCGAACCATGCGACGGGCCTCCTCGAACACCCGCGTGTGGAGTTCGGCGGTGCGCTCCGCATCCGCCGCATAGCCCCCCGCGAGCACGACGACCCCCGGCAGTCCGGCGGCCGCGAGCGTGCCGAGCACCACTCGCTCGCGCTCGCGCAGGCCCGCGTCCGACAGGGCGAAGCGCCCGTAGCGGTCGCCGGCCGCGACGTCGACGCCCGCCACGTAGAAGACGAGGTCGGCCCGGGCCGCCGCGATCACGCCGGGCAGGTGATGCGCGAGCACCTCGAGGTAGTCGCCGTCGCCGGTACCGTCGGGCAGCCCGACGTCGAGCGTGGAGCGCATCTTGCGGATCGGGTAGTTCCGCTCGCCGTGCACCGAGAACGTGTAGACAGACTCGTCGCCCTCGAAAATCGACGCCGTGCCGTTGCCCTGGTGGACGTCGAGATCGACCACGAGGGCACGGCGCAGCCGGCGCTCTGCCTGGAGCACCCGGATGGCGACCGCGACGTCGTTCAGCAGGCAGAACCCTTCGCCGTGGCCGGCGAACGCGTGATGCGTGCCCCCGGCCAGGTTGCCCGCGAGGCCGTCCCGCAGAGCGAGGCGCGCGGCCTCGAGCGTGCCCTGCACGGCCAGCCGGGAGCGCCGCAGCAGGCGCGCGGACCACGGCACGCCGAGCACCCGCTGCTCCGCGGCGGAGAGGCCGGGCCCGAACAGCTTGTCGACGTATCCCGCATCGTGCACCCGCTCGAGGTCGGCACGCGACGCCTCGTCCGGCTCCAGTACGTCGGCAGCGCCGACGATCCCGCGTTCCAGCAGCCGATCGCGTACCCGCGAGTACTTGCCCATCGGGAACGGGTGCCCCGTCGGCAGCGGGAGGACGTAGTCCGGGTGATGGAGGACCTTCACGGCAGCGGGCTCTGATCGTCCGGGTCGGGCGCCGATGATACGACCTCCACCGCGATTCCCGGGCAGCCGCGTAAGGGGCCGTCCCGCTGCCCCGCCAGGGGTGAGGGCGCTATCCTTGGCGCCATGACGGAAAACGTCCTCTCCGGGCGGTGGTCGGCCCTGGCCGCAAACCCGAGGCTCCGCGTCTCGCTGGCCGACGCTGGCATCGGCATCGCCTACCTTGCAGCATTCCTGCTCGTCGACCTGGTCACCTTCGCGCAGCCCGTCGTGCGCTACGGCGTCACCCCGCTGAACCTGCAGACGGGACTCACGCTGGCACTGCTGCTGTCGCGCGGACCGAGGCTCGCGCCCTTCGTCGCCGTCGCCGTGTTCGCCAGCGAGCGCCTGATCCGCGGGACACCCTCCACCACGGTCGAGCTGCTGCTGCTCGCGGCATGGCTGGCCTGCTGTTATGCGCTGCTCGCCATGGTGCTGCGGCGCTACCCGGGCGACGACTACCTCGCCTCGCTGCGCGCCGCGATCCGCCTGGTCGCGGGGATCATCGCCGGCGGCCTCGCCACCGCCCTCGGCTACGCGGCCTACCTGGTCGAGGCCTCGGTGATCGACCAGGGTACGTTTTCCGCGACCGCCGAACGCTACTGGATCGGCGACATCAACGGCATGCTGCTCGCACCGCTGCTGCTCGCGGCGCCGCATTGGCGTGCGGCACTGAGCCATGCCGCGGCGCGCCGCGGCGAGGTCGCGGCGCAACTGCTCGCCATTACCCTGACCCTGCCGCTGTTCGCCGGCATCACCGGCATCGAGCAGGTGCGTTTCCTCTACCCGCTTTTCGTACCGATCATCTGGATCGCCGTGCGCTGGGGCGCTTCCGGAGCGCTGATGGCGATCATCGCCATCCAGCTGAGCCTCGTGGTACAGGTCCAGGACGAGCAGTTGCCGATGCGCTTCATCGACCTGCAGTTCCTGATGCTGACGCTGGGCATCACCGGGCTGATGCTCGGCACGGCGGTCTCCGAGCGAGCGAGCGCACTGGCCGAGCTCGCGACGCGCGAATCCGAGCTGCGTGCGCTGCTGGCCGTTGCCCCGGACGCGGTGCTGACGGCCGACGCGGACGGCCAGCTGCGCAGCGCGAACAACGAGGCGCGCGAGCTGTTCAGGCTTCCCCCACGCGACGATTCGCGCGACTTCACCGGCTGGCGCCTGGACGGGCTGCTCCCGGGCATCGTGCTGCGCGGCAGCGAGGGTCGCGCCACTTTCGCGGGACGTCGCGAGGACGGCTCGACGTTCCCGGCGGAAGTCGCCTGGGTACGGCTGGAGGCACCGGCACCCGTGGGCACGCTGGCGATCGTCCGCGACGCCACGGTGCGCCGGCTCGCCGAGACCCAGGCCCGCGAGCGCGAGGGCCTCGTGGCGCGGGCGATGCGCTTCGCCGTCGCCGGCGAGCTCGCGTCGGCACTTGCGCACGAGCTGAACCAGCCGATCACGGCGCTGGTATCCTACCTCCGCGCATCGCAGATCCTCTCGGGACCGGCCGCGGCAGCCGAGCCGCGGCTGGGCGACACGCTTGCCAAGGCTTCGCGCGAAGCGAACCGCGCGGCCGAGGTGCTGATCCGCCTACGCGACTTCTACCAGGGCGGCAGCGGCAGGCCTGCGCCGGTCCAGCTCCCGGAGGTGCTGGGGAGCGTCGTGGAGTCGATCGAGGAGCGCCTGCTGAAGGCGGGCGTCGAGGTCTCGATCCGGATCCCGTCGGACCTGCCGATGGTCAACACGGACGCGACGCGGCTCGAGCTGGTCCTCAACAACCTGATGTCGAACGCGATCGACGCGCTGGCGGTCTGCGAGCCTGGCCAGCGTCGGATCGAGGTGTCGGGCGACGTATCGGCCGACGCGGTGTCGCTGACGGTCGAGGACTCCGGGCCGGGTATCCCTGCCGAAGGGCTCCCGCTGCTGTTCGAGGCCTTCAACACCAGCAAGCCGGACGGCATGGGCCTCGGCCTGACGATCAGCCGCTCGCTCGTGCGCGCGCAGGGTGGCGACCTTTCCTACCGGCGCGGCTCCCGCCTTGGCGGTGCCGCGTTCACCGTGACGCTGCCTCGCCTGGCGCTGCCCTCGGCGCACCCCTGACGAACTCCCGAGGAGGAGACCGCGATGATGATGCCCACCGTGTTCCTGGTCGACGACGATGCGGCCGTGCGCGACGCACTGTCGCTGCTGCTGTCGCTGAAGGGACTGCGCGCACAGGTCTTCGCCAGCGCGGAAAGGTTCCTGGAGACCTACGACCCCGCGCAGCGCGGCTGCCTGCTGACGGACCTGCGCATGCCCGGAATGTCGGGACTCGAGCTGAACCAGGAACTGCAGCGCCGCGGCGTCACGCTCCCCGTGGTGCTGCTGACGGCCCACGGCGACGTGGCGACGGCACGGGCAGCGCTCAAGACCGGCGCATTCGACTTCCTCGAGAAGCCGGTCAATGACGAACTCCTGATGGACGTTCTGACCCACGCCGTCGAACGCGACGCGCAGATGCATCGCGCGGCGCAGCAGCGCTCGGCAACGATCGAGAAGACCAGCCGGCTCACGCAGCGCGAGAGGGAGGTCCTGATGCTGCTGTCGCGCGGACTGCAGAATCGCGAGATCGCTGCCGAACTGCAGATCAGCCCGCGGACGGTCGAGGTCTACAAGGCGCGCATGATGGAAAAGCTGGACTGCCGTTCACTGGCCGACGCGGTGCGCATCGGCCTGTCGCTCGACATGGCCGAGGCCGCGGCTGGCGAAGCGGCAGTCGCTGCCGGAGCGCGCGCCGACACGGCCGGGTGAAGCCGCATCGGCAGTCCGCGGCCGAAGCGCTGGCGGGACTCGCCAGTGCCGCCGGCGGGCTGTCGACGGCCGAGGCGACCGCGCGACTCGCGCTCCACGGCCCGAACGTCGTCGACGAGGGCCATCGCCCTTCCACGCTGCGCCTGCTGGGTGCCCAGTTCGCCGACCGGATGGTACTGGTGCTGGTCGGCGCCGCAGTCGTGTCGGCGGCGGTGGGTGAGCCGGCC
>JBIIDW010000356.1:0-3501 GCA_044238215.1 Steroidobacteraceae bacterium | reverse complement strand
ACCTCTACCCCGGCGGCGCGCAGCCGTGCGAGCTTGTAGCGCAGCGTGCGCGGGCTGATGCCGAGCCGGCGTGCCACCGCCGTCCGGGTTGCCTGGGGAGCGCTGAGTGCCTCGATCAGCACCTCCCGCTCCGCGCGTTCGCGCGACCGCGCCAGGGCCCCTTCGGCGCCAACCGGGCGTGCCGCAGCCCCGGAACCTGCGCCGGCCTGCGGATCCGCAATGCCGGTCGGGTCGAGTTCGAGATGCGATGCCTCGATCACCGGTCCGTTGCAGAGGATCAGGGCGCGCTGCAGCACGTTGTCGAGCTCGCGGGCGTTGCCCGGCCACGGGTGCGTCAGCAGCACGTGCGCGGCATCGGCAGACAGCGCTGGGATCGGCGCGCCGGGCCGCACGCGCAGCGCCAGCAGCTGGGTGGCGATCGGCAGCACGTCGTCGCGGCGCTCACGCAGCGGCGCGAGCTGCAGCGGAAACACGTTCAGCCGGTAGTAGAGATCCTCGCGGAAGCGCCCGGCGGTGACCTCGGCCCGCAGCTGGCGGTTGGTCGTCGCCAGCACGCGTACGTCGAGCGCCAGCGTGTGGCGCCCGCCGAGGCGCTCGACTTCGCGCTCCTGCAGCACACGCAACAGCTTGGCCTGCAGCCCGAGCGGCATCTCCGAGATCTCGTCGAGCAGCAGCGTGCCGCCCTGGGCCTGCTCGAACTTGCCGGCGTGCGTGGCGTGCGCGCCCGTGAAGGCGCCACGCTCGTAACCGAACAGCAGCGCCTCCAGCATGCTCTCCGGGATCGCCGCGCAGTTGACTGCCAGGAAAGGCATGGTCGCGCGCGGCGACTGGCGATGGATGAAGCGGGCCAGCACCTCCTTGCCCGTCCCGGACTCGCCCGAGATCAGCACGGTGCAGTCGCTCGCCGCGACGCGGCGCGCAAGGCCGATCAGGCGCCGCGACGCTTCAGCGACCGCGACCGGTTCGACGAGGTCGGCCGGAAGCCGCGCCCGCGGCGCAGCCGGCACACTCTGCTCTGACATCGCATCCTCCGCGCCTGCACTGGGGCGCCGTGAGGCAGA
The DNA here is from genome assembly GCA_044238215.1 of Steroidobacteraceae bacterium. Classification (GTDB taxonomy): domain Bacteria; phylum Pseudomonadota; class Gammaproteobacteria; order Steroidobacterales; family Steroidobacteraceae; genus UBA964. Next base: position 2,440 of record JBIIDW010000356.1, on the reverse strand, counting down.
AGGAGCAAGAAGCGTGCCGGGCCTGCACGGGGGGCTGCGATGTGAACCGCGTCACACGCGGCGGCGGCGGGCCGCCGCCGGCGTCAATCTTCCGTCGCGACGTCGGGCCCGCCGAGGCCGAGCTTGCGCATCTTCTCGACGAGCGTCGTGCGCCGCAGCCCCAGCAGCCGCGCCGCCTGCGCCACGGTGCCGCCGGAACGCTCCAGGGCCTGGGTGACGAGGCTGAGCTCGATGGCCTGCAGGTGTGCCTTGAGGTCGAGGCCGTCCTCGGGCAGGCGATGCGGCGCAGGACCCGTGCCCGCCACGTCCGCCGGTTCCGGTTCGAGCAGGCCGATCGATTCGAGCTCGGTGAGCGCGGTGTCGAGCGAGGATGGGTCGAGCGCCCCGGGGCCGCGTGGCGAACCGGCCTCGCCGCCCGCGCCCGCGAGCGGCGGCGGCAGCGCGCCGTACTGCCCGAACAGATCGGAGACGGCCTCGGTCGGGCGGTAGCGCGGCGGCAGCTGCAGCAGGTCGACGTTGCCGTCGGTGCTGAGGATGCTCAGGCGTTCGACCAGATTCGCCAGTTCGCGCACGTTGCCCGGCCACGGGTGGCGCCGCAGCGCCTCGAGCGCGCGCGGCGCGAAACGCAGCGCGCGGCGCCCGGCCTGGGCATTCTGCGCGGCGAACTCGCCGATCAGGTCGTCCAGGTCCTCGATGCGCTCCCGCAGGCTCGGCATCTCGATCGGAAAAACGTTCAGGCGGTAGAACAGGTCGCCGCGAAACTGCCCGCGCAGGATCGCCTCGTCGAGGTTGCGGTGCGTGGCCGCGACGATCCGCACGTTGCAGCTGATCGGCTGGTGGTTGCCGACCCGCTCGAAGACGCGCTCCTGCAGCACGCGCAGCAGCTTGACCTGCATCGGGAGGCTCATGTCGCCGATCTCGTCGAGGAACAGCGTGCCGCCCTCGGCGATCTCGAAGCGGCCACGTCGGGCCGAATACGCGCCGGTGAACGAGCCTTTCTCGTGACCGAACAGCTCGCTCTCCAGCAGCTCGCCGGGAATGGCGCCGCAGTTGACGGCGACGAACGGGCCGTTGCGCCGCCGGCTGGTGTCGTGAACCGCACGGGCCACGACTTCCTTGCCGGTTCCCGATTCGCCGAGGATCAGCACCGAGGAATCGTGCGCGGCCACCTGCCTGATCAGGTGGACGACGTCCCGAATCGCCGCGGAGCGACCGCTCGGCATTCGAGCGTCGCCCGCAGCGGGGCCGGGACCGGTCAGTTCGGGCGGACCGGCCGCTGGAAAAGATCTGATCAAGAAGCTCCCCTTCCGACTCGCCGCGGGATTCTGTCCCATCGGACGCGGCCAGGATGCGTGCATCGCACGCCTTTCCCCCCGCCCGAACCGTGCGCTGGATCACATTCCCCGCGATCCGGGGACCGGGCCCCTCAGCGCCGCAGTTGCCGCACCCCGGCAATCTGCCGCCGGTGGCGCCGGAAGACAAGCTTCTCGATGTGATCCGCCACCGACTCGTGCAGGCCCTCGAAGCGCACGTGAACGGTCGTGCCGCCGGCACCTGGCGCGCCCGCGCCCGCGCCGGCGTCGGCGACGCTGCCGGCCAGCGCGAGCGGCTCCACCATGAAAGGCTTCAGGTGGATCTCGACGAGGCCGAGGGTGCCGCCTCGGGGCGCGACCTCGCCCGGAGCGAGGGTCCAGACGATCCCGTGGGCGTTGAACCTGACCGGGCGCGCGGCGGGACGCGCCTGGCTGGCCGCAACCAGGTGACCGACCATGTCGAGCAGCAGGTTGACCTTCAGGTCGATGCGCCGCAGGTCGGCGGCATGGGGGCTGTCCTCGTCGGGCTTCTCGGCGCCGCCGTGTTCCTCGAGGGCGGCGCAGCCCTGCAGCAGGCGCAGGTTGCGCTCCGACCAGGCCGCCAGTGCGTCGTCCGACGGCTCGTCGGCCAGCGGACGGAATGCCACGGGCAGCACGTCGCCATAGGCCAGTTCGTCGTGCAGGATCACCGTGTCGCCGAGTTCGCCCATCGGTGCTCCCTGTTCCTGCGGTTCAGTGGGGTCGCCCGGGCCCCCGGGGCAACATCCAGGCCATCAGCCGCTCGGACTCTAGCACCGCGGCCCGCAGCGCCGCGAGCGTGCCGGCAGACTCGGCGAGGGCCGACGGCCCGGCCCCGCGCAGCTCGCGTTCCAGGGCCACGAGACTGGCCCGCCGGCGCACGAGCCGCGACGGAACCTCGTTCCAGGCACCCTGCCCCGCCAGTTCGACGAGGCCGCGGGTCTCGGCCACGACGGCGTCCGCCAGCCGCCTGCGCAGCGTTGCGGCCGCGCCGTCCGCGGGTGTTGGCGGATACCGGTTCATCCCGCGGCCTGCCGCGCGTTGCGCGCGCCGGCGGGAATCGCGATCCACGCGCTGCGGATCTCCTGCATCAGCGCGCTGCAGTGATC
>JBIIDW010000354.1:0-3522 GCA_044238215.1 Steroidobacteraceae bacterium | reverse complement strand
CAGCTTGCGCGAAGCCGACACCACCGCCCGGCCCGACACCGAGTCGCCACCTGCGCGACCGACCTCGCGGCCGATCTCCGCGTACATCAGCCGGGCTGCGTGGATCGCCGGCCGGCACTCGACCGGCAGCTCGGCCACCCCGGCGGCAGCGCGCTCGTAGAGCTGGCGCGCTTCCTCGAGCAGCCGCAGCACCACGCGACCGAGCTGCGGATCGAAACGCGGCCGGCTCAGCCAGTCGTCGACCGCGATGCCCGCCTCGCGCAACCACGTCCGCGGCAGGTAAACGCGGCCGAGCCGGGCGTCCTCGCCGACGTCGCGGGCGATATTCGACAGCTGCATACCGACACCCAGGTCGGCGGCGCGGGCGAGCGCGGCCGGCGCGCGCACGCCCATCAGCAGCGCCATCATGATCCCTACGGTGCCGGCGACGCGCATGCCGTAGGCACGCAGCGCCGGCAGGTCCTCGTAGCACCGGCCCTGGGCGTCCCAGGCGAAACCCTCCAGCAGCGCGGCGGGCACGGCGCGCGGGATGTGGAAGCGCGCCACCACGTCGGCGAACGCGCGATCCGCCGGGTTGTCGAGCGGCCTGCGCCGGTAGGCGAGGTCGAGCCGCTCCTGCAGCACGGCCAGCGCCGCCTCGGGAGCGTCGCTCTGGTCGATGGCGTCGTCGGCCTCGCGGCAGAACGCGTACAGCGACAGGGCCGGCTCGCGGACGCGCAGCGGCAGCAGGTGCGAAGCGGCGTGGAAGGTACGGGAGCCGGCGCGGATGGCCGCGCGGCACGCCGCGAGGTCGGCCGCGGAGGCGAGCGCGGGCAGCGCGGATACTTCGGGCGACATCGGAACCTCGGCGCGCGCCGCCCCCCCGGGCGGCCGATGCTTTTTCAGCTTACGCCTGTTTTCGGCGCGGTCGCAACCGGGCTGCCCTCGCCGCCGTACCAGCCGACGTCGAGCGTGGCGACCTCGCCGAACGGCACGCCACGTCGCAGCGACTCGAGGATGATGCCGCGCGCCGTCCACGGCATGCTCAGCAGCGGCCACGGGTCGTCGCGCCGCCAGGTCACGTCGCGCGCCGCCAGCAGGCAGCGCAGGTTGTGGCGGAAATCCGCGCCGAACATGGACTTCTGGGTCCGCGTCAGGCACGGGTAGAACTGCTGCATCAGCCGCTCCTCGCGCAGCCGCAGCGGCGTTTCCGCGTCGGGCTCGAGCAGCGCGGCGGCGAGGCTGCCGGGCTCGACGAAGTGCAGGCCGCTGGTGCCGCGCGGGTTGCACTCGATGCCCTGCACCGTGCCGTCGTCCTGCAGGAACAGGTCGAAGGAGATGAAGCCGTCGAAGCGCTCCGCGGCCACGAGCTGCGCGATCCAGCGCAGCGCCGCCGGCGGCGGCTCGATGCGCTCGAAGCAGACCGCGACGCTGCCGTCGAGCACGGCGGCGCGATAGACCACGGTCCCCCGCGCGACCCCGTTGCGCGCGATGGTGAAGCTGCTGAGCAGCTGGCCGCGGACGCGCCGCTGCACGATCCGCGGCTCGCCGTCGGGTGCCGGCAGCGGTTCACCGGCTGCGCCGAAGCGCAGGCCGCGGCCTGAGCAGGACAGCACGGGCTTCAGCACCCACTCGCCGGAGGCCGCGATGTCCGCGGCGTCCCGCTCGCCGAGCAGTGCCGTACGCGGCGCCGCCACGCCCGCCGCGTCGCAGCGCGCGACGAAGGAGCGCTTGTCGTGCAGTCGCAGCAGCACGTCCGGCGGCATCGCGAACAGGCGCACGCCCGGCGGCAGGCGCTCGCGCAGGAACGACACGTGGACGATCTCCTCCGAGACCGGCACCACCAGCTCGACGCCCTCCTCCACCACTACGCGCCGCAGGTCCTCGAGGTAGCGCTCCCGGTCCACCGCCGGTGCCGTCACCACCACGCTGCGCGCCACGGCGCGCGAGGCGCCAACCAGGTGACTGGCGAGCGGCTCGGCGACGATCACCCGGCAGCCCGCGCCGTGCAGCGCACGCGCGAGGTCCAGACCCTTGGGCAGCCGGCCCAACGTCAGCAGCACGGTCCGCGGACGCGGCTCGCTCACGCCGGCTCCCGGCGCGACACGCGGCACATCAGCTGCTGCGCCGGCCGCGTGGTCAGCCGCGCCACCGGCCGCACCCGGTGGGCGTCGAGCACCTGGAAGTCGTAGCGCCGGCACAGCCGGGCGAGGATCAGGCTGGCCTCGAGCTGGGCGAAGCCGGCGCCGACGCAGACCCGCGGCCCGAGGCCGAAAGGCAGGTAGGTACCCGGCACGAGCTCGTGCTCGCGCTCGGGGGAAAAGCGATCGGGATCGAAGGCGTGCGGGTTCTTCCAGTAGTCGCGGTGCCGGTGGATGGTCCACGGCGCGATCATCAGCATCGCGCCGCGCTTCACGCGGTGGCGGCCGATCGTCGCGGGCTCGGCCGCCACGCGGGGAATGAAGGTGATCGGCGGATAGAGCCGCAGCGTCTCGCGGAAGACGTTGCGCACGAACGGCATCCGCCGCACGTGCTCGAGCTCCACGGGACCGCGGCCGGTCACCTCGTCGACCTCGGCGCGCAGGCGCGCCATCATCGCCGGCTGCAGCGACAGGATCAGGAACGCCCAGATCAGCGCGCTCGCGGTGGTCTCGTGGCCGGCGAGGAACATCACGCCGAGCTGGTCCAGCAGTTCCTTGCGCGAAAAGCCCTCGCCCGTCTCGACGTCGCGCGCGGCGATCACCTCGGCGGCGATGTCGTCGTAGCCCGCGGCGCCGGGCTGCGCGGCCGCGAGGTGGGTGTCGACCAGGTCGCCGAGGTGGCGCCGGATCCGCTCGCAGGCTTCGAGCACCTCGGCGTGCTGCGGGATCGCCGCGAACGGCGGGTCGAGGATCAGCCGCTTCAGCTCCACCTGCGCGCAGGTGCGCTCGAACACCGTGAACGCCTCGAACACGTCGACCGCGGTCTGCGAGCGCAGCGAGGTCGAGAACACCGTGCGGCAGATGATGTCGGCCGTCAGGTGGCTCATCGCGAGGTCGAGCGACACGGTCTCGCCCGCGGCGCAGGCCGCGTCGAGCCGCTGCTCGTAGTCGTCGATCGCGGCGGCCATCGACACGAAGGCCTTGCCGAGGCGCATGTGCGAGAACGCCGGGTCGATCATCCGCCGCTGGCGGCGCCAGACGTCGCCGCTGGAAACGAAAATGGAATTGCCCACCAGCGGCTCGAGCGCACCGACCATCAGGTCGTTCTTGGGGTCGATGTCGGTGGGGTCCGTCAGCACCTCGCGCAGCAGTTCCGGCGCGTTGACGATCAGGATCGAGCGGCGCGAGTAGCCGAGCCAGCCGGTCTCCACGCGATAGGCCTTGGCCGGCAGCAGGCTCAGCAGGTCACCGCCACCGCGCGCGACCACGCGCAGCAGCGACACCACCGCAGCGAGCGGCTGCGGCCTCGGAGGGCAGTACATGCCGTTACCTTAAGCCTGCAGGGGCTCTGCGTGAAGCGGCCGCGGTGCCGGCCGCGCGCGCGCGGCCACGCCGTGGCCCG
>JBIIDW010000355.1:0-3522 GCA_044238215.1 Steroidobacteraceae bacterium | reverse complement strand
CTTCGCGTTGCCCTTGGCCACGGCACGCTGCGCCGCCGCCACCGCCTGTGCGGCCTGCCCGTAGCTCATGTAGGCCTGGGCAAGCAGCAGGTTGTCGTCCGCCGAGCCCGCCGCAGCCGCCTTCTCGCGCTGCGCCAGCCCCGGCTTGTCCTCGGCTGCGCGTGCCTTGGCGTTGTTGAGCAGACGGGTGTTGCGGTCGACGTCGCGCTTGTCGACGAAGGCCTTGCGCGCGAAGCCGGCCTCGACGGCGGCCTGGGCCTCGCCCGGCAGCCCCTTCTCGAGCGCGAGCTGCGCCATCTCGGTGTAGTCGGAGGCGTTGCGCATCGCGCCGACCTCGGTGGCCAGCCGATAGGTGTTCAGCATGCTCGCCTCATTGCCCGCCTTGAACAGCGAGTCCATGAGGTTCGCCCACGCATCAGGGTTCGGGTAATAGGAAACCAGCTTCTCGAAGCCCTGGGTCGTGCAGGCTTCGTCCTTGAGCTTGAGGCAGGAGGTCAGGTAGATGTTCAGTGCGTTCTCGCGCGGCTTCTGGCCACGCCGCTCCTGGTCGGCAATCCAGCGGCCCGTGAAGTCCTTCGCGCTCTTGAAGTCGTTCTGCACGTAGTAGGACTGCGCCATCAGGGTGTTGATGTCGGCGTCGGCGAAGCCGCCCGAGATCGCCCGCTTGCCGTACTCGATGGCCTTGCCGTAGTTCTTGGCTTCGTAGTTCAGCTGCATCAGCGACTTGATGCGCCCGGGCATCGAGGCCTTCGTGGCGTACTGCGACGTGAGGTTGGTCTCGTAGGCGCGGACCGCCGTGGCGCGGTCGCCCGAACTGAAGGCACAGAAGCCGCGCAGTTCGTTGATGATGTAGGTGTCGTAGGGCGTGAGGCCACCCGCGCTCTCGGCCTGGCGGAGGTCGGACAGGCAGGCGCTCCACTTGCGGGCCTTGCTGGCGTCCTGGGCCGACTTGAGCGTCTTGGCAATGCCCTTGCTCACGGTCTGCGCCTCGGCAGGCCCCGTGACACTGAACACCAGGACTGCGGCGATCGCCGACCAGACCGCAAATGACTTCGTCATGACTGCCCTCTCATGCGGAAACGGCCGGGAAGGCCCGGCCTCGATAGGTTGGACGAAAAGAACCGCCGCAGGTTCCCTGCGGCGGCCGTAAGCTGCGGATTACTCGCTGAACTCGGCGACGTTGACGAACCCGATCTTCTTCATCCGGTTGCGTTGCGCCGCGGCGAGGACGCGAGCCACCACGTCGTACTTCGCTCGCTTGTCGGGGCGCAGGTGCAGCTCCGGCTGCGGGTCCTTCTGGCTCTCCGTGCGGAAGTAGCCCTCCAGCGTGTCGACGCTGGGGACGACCGTGCCGTTCCAGAGCACCGTGCCGTCGAAGTCGATCTCGATGTCGATCACTTCCGGGCGCACCGGCGGGGGCGGCGCGTCGGTCGGCCGCGGCATGTCGAGCTTGACCGCGTGCGTCATGATCGGGATCGTGATGATGAACATGATGAGCAGCACCAGCATGACGTCGATCAGCGGCGTCGTGTTGATGTCACACATGGCGCCGTCGTCGCCACCCGAACCCACGCTCATTGCCATTGTCGTTGACTCCTGAAGCTTGTCGCTGTGCCGGGAACCGGCCTCGGGCTAACGCGAACCGCGGATGCCGCGGTCAGGTTCGGTGATGAACCCCACCTTGACGATGCCCCCGCGCTGCACCGAGTTCAGCACCCGGCCGATCTGCTCGTAGCGCGCGTTGACGTCGCCGCGGATGTGGACTTCGGGCTGAGGATCCTTGATCGCCTCGGCCTTGACCATCTCCAGCAGCTGGGTCCGGTCGGCGATGCGGTTGTCGTTCCAGTAGATGTTCCCTTCCGCATCGACCGCGATCGTCACGTTCTCCGGCTTCGTCTCGGTGGGGATGTTCGCCGCCTTCGGCAGCGACAGCTTCACCGTCTTCTGGATCACCGGAATGGTGATCAGGAAGATGATCAGCAGCACCAGCATGACGTCCACGAGCGGAGTCGTGTTGATCGTGGACATCGGGGTGTCATCGCCACCCTGGTTTCCGACACTCATCGCCATTTCGGCTTACCTCGATCGGGCTTTCGCGGGATCCGTCCCGCCGCGCTCGCGCGCGGCGGGACGGCCACCACCGTTGAACCGGATTACTTCTTCGGGGCCGCGGCAGCGGCGGGCGCCGCAGCAACCGGGGTCGCGACGCGGGAGCCGCTCACCAGGTAGGCGTGCAGATCCGACGTGAAGTTCGAGAGGCTCTCCTGGACTTCCTTGTTGCGGCGGATGAGCCAGTTGTAGCCCAGCACCGCAGGCACGGCGACCGCGAGGCCGATGGCGGTCATGATGAGCGCCTCGCCGACGGGACCGGCAACCTTGTCGATGCTCGCCTGGCCGGAGACGCCGATCGCCACGAGCGCGTGGTAGATGCCCCACACCGTGCCGAACAGGCCGACGAACGGCGCAGTGGAACCCACCGAGGCCAGGAACGCGAGGCCGGTCTGCAGGCCGCTGTTGACGCCCTCAGCCGAGCGCTGCAGCGACATGGTGATCCACTCGTGCAGGTCGATGCGGTCCGTGAGGCGACCCTCGTGGTGCGTGGCGGCGCGCAGGCCGTCCTCGGCGATCAGCCGGAAGGTGTCGCCCTTCGGCAGGCGCTCGACGGCGTCCTTGATGGAGTTGGCGGTCCAGAACTTCTGCTCGGCGTTCCTCGCCGACTGCATCAGCTTCCGCTGGTCCCAGATCTTCAGGAAGATGATGTACCAGGAGAACAGCGACATGATCACGAGGATGATCAGCGTGCCCTTGGCAACGAAGTCGCCCTGCGCCCAGAGCGCCTGGAGACCATACGGGTTTTCTACGACGGTGGTGGCTTGGTTTTCCATGGGTTCCTCTGCTTGAAACAAGGGCGTTGCCGGAACAACGCCCTGGATGCTGGATTAGTTACGTCAGTCGGTGAGCTTGAAGCGCACGTTGAACTGCGAGCACATCTCGATCGGCTTGCCATCCTCGGTGCCCGGAGCCCAGCGCGCGCGCTTGGCCCAGCGGGTGGCGGCCTCGTCGAGCGAGTCGTTGCCCGAGGTCTTGGTCACCGAAGGCTCGCCAGCGGTGCGACCGTCGGGGCCGACGCAGGCACGCACCGTCGTGACGCCCTCGATCTCGGCGCGCCGCGCCGACGGCGGGTAGAAGTCGTCGGTCGGCGGTGAACGCCGGACGTCGAGCTTCGGCGCGACGCGGACGGTGGCCGGCGGAGCGGGCGGCGGCGGCGCCACCGGGGGGGCCGGCCGGTCGGTCACGTCCGAGATCGCGGTGGTCTGCGAAGTGTCGATGGGGATGTCGATCGACACCTCCGGCGGCGGGACCTGCACCGGCGGCCGCTCGAGCTGCGGGGGCGGCGGCGGCGGCGGCTTGTCTTCCTGCTGCACTTCCTCGATGAGGTCGGTGACCAGCGGCGGCGCGACGACCTCGACGACCTTGCGCGCGAGACCCGTGACGAGTCCGTAGAGCATCAACAGGTGGAAG
>JBIIDW010000353.1:0-3532 GCA_044238215.1 Steroidobacteraceae bacterium | reverse complement strand
CGCGTAGCCTTCCCTGGCAACGGGCGCAGGTGTCGATCTCGATCGCGAACACGCCGTGATACCTCGTCAGGTGCATCCGCGGCAGCGGCACCGCATGGAACACCGGCGGCGCGGCGCGTCAGGCGAGCCTCGCCCAGCAGATGGCCCGAGATCGTGCGATACACCACGCCGAGCACGGCGGAGAGCACGGCGAAGCGGGTCGCCAGAAGGAAGCGCAGCGCCATCGGCAGTGACAGCACCCACTGGCGCAGCGGGCGCTCGGGCAGGATCTCGTCGGCCAGCAGCGCGGCAGTCTCGGCCATGCGCCGTGCACCGCAGGAAGGGCCACTGCTCGCAGCGCTGGCGCAGGAACCGCTCCTCGAGCCGGCCGCACTTGAGACAGGCGTCGAATTCCGTCTCGACGTAGTCGGGCAAGGGGCGGCCTGCCTCGGCGCGCAGCACGCCCCGCCCGGCGCGCACCGCCTCCGACTCGGACATCTCGCCTTCCCCAACCATCCGCACCAGCGCGAGGTACAGCGCGTCGCGCAGGTGGCGGCTGAGCGCGAGGTGCACGAACTCGCCGCCGACCGGCGTGCCCGGGTAGTCGCCCATCACGTCGAGGTAGGCGGGCGCGCGAATACAGCTTCCGGGCGCGCTCGACCGGCACCTCCTCGAAATGCAGCTTGCGGTGGTACGCATCGTTGAACTTGATCGCGACGGCGCCCTCCGACCGCCAGCGCGCGAGCTGGCGCCGGACGAACACGAGTTAGTCGTCGAGAGTCGCCGAAACCGGTTCGAGCTGCCGCGCGATGCGCTGGTAGACGGGGTCGGCGCAGACTGTGCACTCCCGAGGGCCAGCGCCAGGGCGGGCAGCGCCGCGCCCGCGCCCCGGGACTCGCTTACGCTTTTCGCACCCTCAGCTTCACGTCGCCGCTCGACAGCGGCACGGCGCCGTCCTTCGTGCAGACCATCATGTCCTCGACGTGCGAGGAGCCGTAGCCGATCTCGAGGTAGGGCACGTCGATCGTGAACACGGAGCCCTCGTGGAACACCAGCGGCTCGCGGCGCGCCGGGTTCGCGTGCGAGTTCGGCTGGTCGGTGTGGTCGAGCCCGACGTTGTGCGCGGCGGCCAGCCCGTTGTAGCCCTGCTGGCGCATCACGTCGCCGGTGATCTTGGGAATCTCCGAGAAGGGCATCCCGGGACGGATGGCGCGGTACGCCGCCAGCAGTGCCTTCGCATTCGCCTCGTTGCGCCCGACCGTTTCATCGGTGGGCGTGCCGACGACGATGGAGCGCCCGATGTCGCCCACGTAGCCGAGGTACTCGCCGACGCTGTCGATCTTGATGACCTTGTCGCGGACGATGCGGCCCGAGTTGAGCCCGTCCTGGTTGATGATCAGCCAGCGAGTGTTGCCGCCCAGCGCACCCAGGCGCCGGCGGTACTCGAGCTCGACGTCGGCAATCTGCTGCCCCACGTGCAGCGAGGCGATCGCGGCGTCGAGTGCCTCCTCGCAGCGGCGCGAGGTGGCGCGCAGGATCTCGATCTCCCGCGCGGACTTGACCATCCGCACTTCCTTGAAGATGTCGCCCGCCTCGACGCCGGTCATGCCGTCGAGCCCGACGTCCCTCGCCCACGGGATCACGCGTGCGTCGTCGAAGCCCACGCGCCCGTTGGCGACGCCGGCGGCGACCAGCGCGCGCTTCAGCGCGTGCAGCGCCGAGGCGGCGGGCTTGTCGGCGAACTCGGCGGCGAGCGCCAGCTGGAACAGGTCGCGGTCCGACAGCTTGGCCCCGCGCCGGACCAGGTTGCGGTTGTAGCGGAACGCAGGCGGGTCGCCCTTCCATGCGGCCGACCCCTGGGCCTGGTCGCGCCCCAGCTCGGACGGCAGCACGTTGGCCGCCGCGCGCTCCAGCGGCATCGGCGCGGTGAAGATCTGCACCGAGGGCATCCAGGTCGGCCGGTAATCGAGGTGATAGAGCAGCGCGCCCCAGATGATCAGCGCGGGCGGCGCGTCGGTGCGGCGCGGCAGCACCGCGAACAGCATGTGCTCGATGCCCGTCTGGTAGAAGGCGTTGTCGTGGCTCGAGAGGTAGTAGACGTTGCGCGGGATGGTCGCGACCAGCGCGTCGAGCCCGTGCTTCTCCATGACCTCGGTGGCGCGCTCGCGGTTGACCAGCGGCTGCGCCGCGAACAGGTGCTTCAGCAGCGCGGGGTTGCGGTACTTCGCCAGCTCCTCCGACGACAGCTGCACCGACATCGAGGGGTCGTAGCCCACCGTGGCGGCAGTGGCCGGGTCGTTCCACAGGCCGACGAGCGGCACCGCCGCGAGGCTCGAGGCGCCGAGCAGCACGTCGCGCCGGGTGGCCGTGGTCGACGGATCCTTGTCGATGGGCATGGGCGGGTCCTCCTGGATCGGGTTCCGGAGGAAAGCTACCCGCCCCGTGTCGGCTGCGCCAGTGGCCGGACTACTTCGGGAACAGCAGCGTGAAGGTGGCGCGAAGCGCCAGGCCTTCCGGCGCGGCCGGCGGACCTTCCGCCCAGTACTTCAGGCCACCGCCGATGCTGACCAGCTGCCCGCCGATCCGGGTCACCTTCGAGGCCGACACGTTCACCGGTACGGTCCACTGGCTGCCGGTCCAGTCGTAGGTGGTCTCGAGGTTGGCGCCGAAGGTCCAGCCGGTCGGCGTGCCGTAGGACACGAAGGGCTGCAGGAAGGTGGCGTCGACGTCGGGCCGCGCGCCACCGCCGCCCATCGACCACAGGTGGTTGGCGAGCGCGCCGACCGTCCAGCGACCCTGCTGCTTCAGCACCACGCCGGTCGGCCCGGCTGCCCACTGGTCGGCGGTCAGCAGGTCGTCGGTCCCGGTCGGCAGCAGCAGCGCCGGGCCGACGCCCCAGATCAGGCCGCCGGGGCCCGGGGCCTTGGGCGAGAAGAAGGCGCTCTGCACGATGTCGCCGAGCCCGGACTGGCTGCCCGACCCCGGGAACACCTCGCGCTGCGCGACCAGCGGCAGGATGGTCCGCGAGATCAGGTTCCAGTCCTCGCCGATGGAGATCGGGATCACCGGCTGGACGTTCAGCGTCCAGCGCTCGCCGCGGTCGTTCGTGCCCACGTCGGTGTCGTAGTTGAGCTGCAGCGGCACGCTGATCAGCGCGGCCACGGGGTTCGACAGCTTCTTGGCGAGCTCGGCGGCCTCGTCGGCCAGCGCCGGCAATGGCGCAAAAAATACACCAATACAGGCCGTAAACTTAATGATTGATTCGCGCATGGATCTCAACCGCCGCTCAATAGATCCACTGGATGCGCGACAGCCAGGTCTTCGTGGTGCCCGTCACGCCCTTCCTGTCGAGGTCGATGTTTCCGTAGCCGACGCTCGCCTTCCAGCGGCGCGTCGCCCACCAGTTCGCGCCCACCCACCAGCCCGACATCTCGCCGCCGCGGACGTTGCCGTCGTCGAGGTCGACGCGGCCGATGCGCCCGACGAGCTCGACGGCGCCCCATCGCCCCCTGGGCTGCACGCGGCGCGCGTAGCCCGCCTTGCGGTCGTAGGG
>JBIIDW010000352.1:0-3538 GCA_044238215.1 Steroidobacteraceae bacterium | reverse complement strand
TGCTGGAACTCGGTATCGCGGGGCGCGACCTGGAGTCGCTGGGCGTGCGCATCCTGAAGCCCGCGATGACGTGGCCGCTTGAGCCCGAAGGGTTCCTCGGGTTCGCCGCCGGCCTCGATACACTGCTGGTGGTCGAGGACAAGCGGCCGCTGGTCGAGGACCAGGCCAAGGTGCTCCTGCACGACCGGATGCACCGCAGCGCGCCGCGCGTGATCGGCAAGCGCGACGAGTCCGGCGCGGTGCTGCTGCCCGAATCCGGCGAGATCGACGCCGCGCGCCTCGCGCTCGAACTCGGCCGCCGGCTCGGCCTGCCCGAGTCGCGCCTCGAGCCCGTTCGCGCACGCCTCGCGCCTGCACCCTCGCCGGTCACGACGGCCCCCGCACTGCCGCGCACGCCCTACTTCTGCTCGGGCTGCCCGCACAACACGTCGACGCGCGCGCCCGAGGGCAGCACCGTGGTCGGCGGCATCGGCTGCCACACGCTGGCGATGGGCATGGACCGCGGCATGCTCACGTTCACCCACATGGGCGGCGAGGGCGCCTCGTGGATCGGCATCGCGCCGTTCAGCGGACTGCCGCACGTGTTCCAGAACATGGGCGACGGCACGTACCAGCACTCCGGCGTGCTCGGCATCCGCGCCGCGGTGGCGGCGAACGTCAACGTGACCTTCAAGATCCTCTACAACGATGCGGTGGCGATGACGGGCGGGCAGCCCGTCGAGGGGCTGCCCAGCGTTCCGCGGCTCACCCGGCAGCTGGCGGCGGAGGGGGTCGCACGCATCGCGGTCGTCACCGACGATCCCGACAAGTACGCGGCGGAAGATGGCGATGGCGCAACGGGCGCCGACCGCTTCGCAGACGGCGTGGCCGTTTCGCATCGCGACGACCTCGACCACGTGCAGCGCGAGCTCGCGAAACTGCCCGGCGTCACGGCGCTCGTCTACGACCAGACCTGCGCGGCCGAGAAGCGACGCCGCCGCAAGGTCGGGCAGTTCCCCGATCCACCGAAGCGCCTGTTCATCAACCCGCGCGTCTGCGAGGGCTGCGGCGACTGCGGCGTGCAGTCGAACTGCGTGTCGATCCTGCCGCTCGAGACCGAGTTCGGGCGCAAGCGCCAGATCGACCAGGCGTCCTGCAACAAGGACTACTCCTGCGCGCGGGGCTTCTGCCCGAGCTTCGTCACGGTCGAGGGCGGCACGCTGCGCCGCCCGGCGCCTCGCGATCCGGGCCCGCTGCCGGAGCCGCCGGAGCGCGGCTCCATATCCCCGGGCGTCGCCGGGGGGTCGGGCGCGGCGGCGGCGAGGCTGCTGATCGCCGGCATCGGCGGCACCGGCGTCGTCACGGTCTCGGCGATCCTCGGCATGGCCGCACGTCTCGAGGGCCTCGAGGCGACGGTCAACGACGTCACCGGCATGGCGCAGAAGGGCGGACCGGTGCTCGGCCACGTGCAGATCGCCGATGACCTGGCGAAGCTCGGCAGCGACCGCGTGCCGCCGGGATCCGCCGACGTGCTGCTTGCGCTGGATCTGGTGGTCGCGAACATGCCCGACGCCGCCTCGCGGCTCGGGGCCCGCACCGTCGCCATCGCCAACCTCGACGTGGCGCCGACCGGCGCTTTCACGCGCAACGTGGACGCGCTGCCCGACGCCGCGGCGCTGCTCGAGCGCCTGCGCGCGCGTGTCGCAGGCGTCGAGTCGCTGCACGCCACGGAGGCGGCCACCCACGCCGCCGGGGATCCGGTCGCAGCAGGCCTGCTGCTGCTCGGCTATGCCCTGCAGCGCGGCCTCGTGCCGCTGCGCCGTGAATCGGTTGAGCAGGCGATCCGCCTCAACAAGGTCGCCGTCGAGCGCAACCTCGCGGCCTTCGGCTGGGGCCGCCGCCTCGCAGCGGAGCCCGGCGCCGCCGCGCAGCTCGGGATCGTCGCCGGCGTTGCACCCACGCTCGACGAGCTCGTTGCACGACGCAGCGCCGACCTCGAGGACTACCAGGACGCCGCCTACGCGGCGCGCTATCGCGATCTCGTGGCACGCGTGCGCGCCGCGGAGGAGCGCGCCATGCCCGGCGAGACCGCGCTCGCACGCACGGTCGCCGAGCAGGCCCACCGGTTGATGGCCTACAAGGACGAGTATGAAGTCGCGCGTCTCTACGCGGACCCGGCCTTCACCGCTCGACTGGCCGGCACGTTCGAGGGCAACTACCGGCTGCGGCTCAACCTCGCGCCGCCGCTGCTGGCGCGGCGCGATCCGCACACCGGGCTGCCGCGCAAGAGCGAGTACGGCCCGTGGCTGCTGCCTGTGCTGCGCGGCCTCGCGGGCCTGCGCCGGCTGCGCGGCACGCCGCTCGACCCCTTCGGCTACACTGCCGAACGGCGCATGGAGCGCCGCCTGGTCGCCGGGTACTTCTCCCTGGTCGACGAGCTGCTGGCGACGCTCTCCGCACCGCGCCACGCGCTGGCCGTCGAGCTGGCCGACTGGCCACGCACGGCGCGCGGCTTCGGTCACGTGAAGGCGAAGTCGCTCGCCACGGCGCTGGAGCGTCGCGATGCACTGCTGCATCGCTGGCGGAACTGATCGAAACCCCGGACGGACGCAGATGGAATATCCGATCGCAGGCCTCTCCGAAGTCGAGGCCTACACGCTCTTCTCGCAGGTCGTGATCCCCCGCCCTGTGGCGTGGGTGCTGACCGACAATGGCGTCGGCGGGTGGAACCTCGCTCCGTTCTCGTACTTCAACGGCATATCGAGCGCGCCGCCGATGGTGATGTTCTCGATCGCCAACGGCATGGCGGGTCGCCAGAAGGACACCCACGTCAACCTCGTGCGTCGGCCGGAGTGCGTGATCCACATCGCCTCGGTCGCGCAGGCCCAGGCGCTGCACCGGACGGCGGATGAGCTGCCCCCGGGCCAGAGCGAGACGGAGACCTATGGGATCGCGCTCACGGACTGGAACTGGCCGCTGCCGCGCGTGACCGACTCGCCGATCGCGCTCGGCTGCGTCGCCACGCAGTTCACCCGGGTCGGCGACACGGAGCAGATCGTCGTGTTCGCGACGATCCAGCGGCTGTGGCTGCGCCCGGGCGTCGCGTCGGTCGACGCGAAAGGCCGGCTGCAGGTCGACGTCGCTGCCGTCGATCCGCTGGCGCGCGTCGGCCGGGGCGCCTACGCCGGACTGACGCCCGTGTTCTGGCCGGAGGCCCGCTGACCCGCAACGGCGGATGACCCGGCCAGGCGCTCGAGGCTAGGCCAGCAGCGTCGCGCCGAGGGCGGCGACCAGTCCGAGCACCAGCATGCAGGCCGCGGCAAGAGCGAGCGGTCGCAGTCCGATCTCGCGCAGCGACGCGAGGCGGGTCGACATGCCCAAGGCGGCCATCGCCGTCGCCAGCAGGAAATCCGCCGCGGCGCGAGCGCCCTCGATGAACCGCTGCCAGTCCCGCGGCTCCAGCGCCGAGAACGGCCCGGCACCAGCGTCGCCCAGGCTGCGCAGCAGGCTGGTCGCGGCGAAGCCCAGCACGAACAGCGGCACCAGTTCGTGCCAGCGC
>JBIIDW010000351.1:0-3541 GCA_044238215.1 Steroidobacteraceae bacterium | reverse complement strand
AGCGTGGCGTTGATCCGCCGCACGACCTGCGGCACGGAGTTGGCGGGATACAGCGACTGGTCCGGATACATCTCGCCAGCAAGGTTGGCGTCGCCCGCCACCTGCCAGCCCGAGAGGTAGATGGCCTTGAGGCCGGCGCGCACCTGCTGCATGGCCTGGTTGCCGGTCAGCGCGCCGAGCGCGTTGACGAACGGCATGGTCGCCATGTGGCGCCACAGCTTCTCGGCGCCGAGCCGCGCCAGCGAGTGCTCGACGTGCACGGTTCCCCGCAACCGCACGACGTCGGCCGCCGCGTAACCGCGCGTGACGCCGCGCCAGCGCGGGCTTTCCTTCCACTCACGATTCAGTTCGTCGGCGTTGCGCAGTGCCATGGCGGTGTGCTCCGGGGGGAATTCGGGGGGGGGGGATCGGAACTCAGGGCAGCTCGCGGTAGGCCGCGAGCGTCAGGAACGAGGCGAAGGCGGGCGCGGTGGTGATCTCGTCGAGCAGGCGGCCGGCCAGCGCGTAGTGGCCCGTCGACCATGCGGCGTCGCCGAACTGAGCCCGCAGCCTGGCCTGCTCAGCCGCCAGCACCTCGCGGAACAGCTCGACCGTCACCCGCCGGCCATCGACGAGCACCCCACCCGGGTCGCGGATCCACTGCCAGACCTGGGCACGCGAGATCTCGGCGGTGGCCGCGTCTTCCATCAGGTTGTAGATCGGCACGCAGCCGTTGCCGGACAGCCACGCGGCCATGTATTGCAGCGCGACGCTGACGTTATTCCGGAGCCCGGCCTCGGTGATCTCACCCTGCGGGACCCGCAGCAGGTCGGCGGCGGCGACCCGCACGTCCTCGCGCAGCCGGTGGACCTGGTTGGGGCCGGGCATCAGCCGGTCGAACACCTCCATCGCCACCGGCACCAGCGCAGGATGCGCGACCCAGGTGCCGTCGTGCCCGTCGCCAGCCTCACGCTCCTTGTCGGCGCGCACCTTGGCGAGCGCGGCCTCGTTGGCGACGGGATCGTTCTTGATCGGGATCTGTGCCGCCATGCCGCCCATCGCCAGCGCGCCGCGACGATGGCAGGTCTGGATGCACAGCAGCGAATACGAGCGCAGGAAATGCGTGGTCATGGTCACCTGCTGGCGGTCGGGCAGCAGGAAACCGGGCCGGTTCGCGAACTTCTTGATGAAGCTGAAGATGTAGTCCCAGCGGCCGCAGTTCAGCGCGACGATGTGGTCACGCAGCTCGAAGAGGATCTCGTCCATCTCGAACGCGGCCAGGATCGTCTCGATCAGCACGGTGCAGCGGATCGTGCCGTGCGCGAGGCCGAGCCGGCGCTCGGCGAAATCGAACACCTCGGCCCAGAGCCGCGCCTCGCGATACCCCTCCAGCTTCGGCAGGTAGAAGTAGGGACCGGTGCCCCGGGCCAGCAGTTCCGCGTGGTTGTGGAACAGGTAGAGCCCGAAGTCCACCAGCGCGCCGGGGACTGGCCGCCCCTCCCACAGGACGTGTTTCTCCTCGAGGTGCCAGCCGCGCGGGCGCACGATGAGCACCGCCGTCCGCTCGTTCAGCCGGTATTCCCGTCCGTCCGGAGCGGTCAACCCGATACGACGGCGAACCGCGTCGGCGAGGTTCGCCTGGCCGCGCACCACGTTCTCCCAGCCCGGCGACAGGGAGTCCTCGCAGTCGGCCATGAACACCCTCGCGCCGGAATTCAGCGCGTTGATGATCATCTTCCGGTCGGTCGGACCGGTGATCTCGACCCGACGGTCCTGCAGGTCGGCCGGGATCGACGCCACCCGCCAGTCGGCGGCGCGCACCGCCGCGGTTTCCGCAGGGAAATCCGGCAGCTCGCCGGCGTCGAGCCTCGCCTGGCGGGCGTCGCGGGCCGCCAGCAGCGGCGGCACGCGCTTGCCGAACCGGTCCACCAGCTCGCCGATGAAGGCCACGGCGGCCGGGCTCAGCACCTCGGCGATGCCGGTCGATGGATCGAGGGACGCGTTCGGGGCGAATTCGATGCGGGCCATGCGCGGATTCCGGATGACGACAGGTGCACAGCCTAAGCGATCGGTTTAGAGTATTTACACAATAGAAATTTTACAGAGTTAATTTCACATGAACGGACTCATCCGGCAGGGTCACTTCCTGGGTTCCAAGCTGCGGACCCTGCGTCGACGCAACGGCCTGACCCTCGAGGAACTGTCGGCGCGCTGCGTGCGCGTCGACGCGTCCCACGCGCCGTCCGTCTCGTACCTGAGCATGGTCGAGACCGGCAAGCGCATGCCCTCGCCCGAGATGCTCGAGGTGCTCGCAGGAGTCTTCGGCAAGCCGCCCGGATGGTTCCTCGACCGCAATACCGACGTCGGGCCGCCGCCCACCCGGCCCGGCGCCGCGGCCGCGCCGGTGGCGGCCATGCCACTCGAACCCGCGTTCCTGTTCTCGAAGGACCTGCTGCAAAGCGCGTTGCCGGAGCTGCTGGTGCAGACCGGCACCAGCGGGCCGCAGTTCGCGCGGCTGCTCGTGCGCGTCTGGCAGGAGACGCATCAGAACGACTTTCCCGACATCGAGAAGGCGGCGGAACGCGTGGGTCGCCGGCGCATGCCGCTGTCGGTCGAGGACGTCGTCGGCATCGCCGGGCAGCTCGGGCTGGCGATCCGCTGGAGCGATGCGCCCCGGCCCGCTGCCGAGCGCCGGCTGATGCGCGCACGCTTCGAGGCGCCGGGCACCATCGTCGTCAACCGGCAGCTGAAGGCACAGCCGGAGCGGCTCAAATACACCCTGGCGTTCTACATCGGCCACCGCATCCTGCACGGCGGCGACGGCGTCATCCCGCCGCACAGTGCCGTGGGTACCGGCGCCGAGGAGCCCGGCGCCGGCGCACCCGCGACGATGGCCCCGCAGGACGTGCTGATGGCATGGCGGGACTTCGAGTGCAGCGCCTTCGCTGGCGCGCTGCTGTGCCCCCGGGTGCCCTTCCGCCGCTTCCTCGCGCGCGAGGGCCACAGCGTCGCCAGCTGCGCGAAGCTCGGCGTCACGCCGGCCGTGATGATGCGGCGCATGACTGCCGTGTCCCCTTATCGGCACTGGCATTTCTTCGACGGCTACGAGCCGGGCTACCTGCGTGCCGTCTACCGGGGCAACGGCATACCACTGCCCTGGGGAAACATGAGCCTCGTGCCCGACCCCTGCCCACGCTGGGCCGTGTTCCGCCTGCTGCACGAGGCGCGGGGGGCGGGCCCGGAGGCGGCCCTGGGCGCCTCACCCACCCCCGCGTCGCAGATTTCGGTCATGCGCGACGGCCGCGAGCCGCGGCTCTACTGCTGCCACTCGATGCTGACACAGGACGCCGCGAACGTGCCGCACGTGCTGTCGGTGGGCATCGACCTGGCCCCCGCGCTGGAGGCCCAGGGCCACGACGCGCAGGCGCTGATCGCCGCGATCGACGCGAGCTGCCAGGCGGGCGGCGGCACCGGGGCGCTGCCCGCGAGCGCCGCGGCGGCGATCCGCAACGTGGCGCACGTTCTCGACATCGCGTGGGTCAGCGAGGCCGCCGGGCGGCCC
>JBIIDW010000350.1:0-3546 GCA_044238215.1 Steroidobacteraceae bacterium | reverse complement strand
ATGCCGAAGGGCGCACGCAGCACCACGTTGAGGTTGCGATGCTGCTCGAACGCCATCAGCTGCGGCTCGTTGAACGCCAGCCAGCCGCGCGCGATCGCCCGGCCGTAGCTGCCCTCGAGGTCACCGGTGCGCGTCAGCAACGAGAACACGCCGCCGGTGTCCCAGGCCTGCGCGCTCGCGCGCACGGGACGCCTCGCCGCCCCCTCGATGGCGAGCAACCGCAGCCACGTCGGCGAATCCGCGGCCCTGGACACGATTGCCTCGTCGATGCGCAGGCCGGCATGCAACCCCCAGGCCGCGGCAAGGCTCGGGCCCGCCTGGCCTCGATGCAGCACGCGCCAGCCCGCCACATCGGCCAGCCACCCGCTCCAGCGATCGACGTCGTCGACACCGACCAGCGCTTCCTGCCAGCCGCCGCCGCTGCGCCACTGCACCCGCCGCCCTCCCGCGCTCCTCAGCGCGCCGCGTGCGCGACGCGGTAGATCACGCCCGCATAGTCGTCCGAGACGAAGATCGCGCCGTCGGCGGCCTCCGCGACGTCGACCGGACGACCGATCAGCCCGGCCGGCCCGCGGAAACCTCCGACGAACGTCCGCTCCTCGATGCGCCCGTCCTCGCCCCAGTGCAGCGAGACGACGGCGTAGCCGTCCGGGACGCTGCGGTTCCACGAGCCGTGCAGCGCGACCAGCGCGGCGCGCGCGTAGCCGGGCGCGTTGGCAGGGTGGCGCAGGAAGCGGATGCCGAGTGGCGCGTTGTGCGCGCGGAATGCGTGAGCGGGCGGTCGGGCGGACGCCAGCAACGCGGCGGGCCCGGGATCCATGTCGGGATCGACGATGCCTGCGCCGTGGCGCCAGGGCCAGCCGTAGAACGCGCCCTCCTCGATGCGGTTCAGTTCGTCCGGCGGGATGTCGTCGCCGAGCAGGTCGCGGCTGTTCTCGGTGGCGTAAAGCGCGCCGTCCCAGGGCGACCAGTCGAAGCCGTAGGGATTGCGCAGGCCCGTGGCGTAGACGCGGCCGGCGCTGCCGTCCGCCTCGAAGCGCATGATGGCGGCGCGCCGCGGGTCCTTCTCGACGCAGACGTTGCAGGTCGAACCGAGCCCCACGTAGAGGCCACCATCGGGCCCGATGCGCAGCGCCTTGCGCCAGTGCCCGCCGTCGCCTGTCAGTCCGGTGACGATCCTCGAATAGTCGCCGGTCACGCGGCCGGTCGCTTCGTCGAACGGCGCCCGGCCCACGGCCGTGCGCTCCGCGACGTACAGGAAGCCGCCGGACACGTCGACGCCGTTCGGGCCGTCGAGCCCCTCGAGCAGCAGTTCCGCCGCATCCGACCCGCCGTCGCCGTTGCGATCGGGTCGCAACAGCACGACGCGCCCACCGCGCGGCTGGGTGGCCACCAGCGAACCGTCGGGCAGCGGCCGCAGCAGCCGCACGCTCGGCAGGTCGCGCGCCCAGATCGCGATCCGGTAGCCCGGCGGCACCGTGAGCTGGCTGGCGACCACCTGCGCCGAGGGCGGCTCGGCCGGCGTGCCGCGGATCATCCGCCACAGCATCGCGCGGTCGGAGATCGCCACCGGGCCGAACCACAGGAACCAGGTGACGAGCAGCACCGCCGCACCGGCCACGGCCAGCAGGATCCAGAGCGTGATGCGCAGCGGTCGTGGCATGGAACTCTCCGGGCTCCGTCGAGCGTGCGATACGGAGCGGGCAGGATAGCAACCCGCGCAGCCTTGCGCGGCGGCGGCGCGCTGCCTTACCGTCGGCCTGCTCGCCGAGGACGCCTTCATGCCAGCCCCCGAACGCGGCGCCGTGCCCTATCCGACCCTGCTCTCACCGCTGCAGGTGGGCCCCGTGCGGCTGCCGAACCGCGTCGTGATGAGCGGACACTCGATGGGTTACGCCACACCGGACGGCACCGTCGGCGCACGCTACCGCAGCTACCTCGCCACACGCGCCCGCGGCGGCACCGGCCTCGTCATGATGTCGTCGGCGCCGGTGCACCCGTCCTCGCGCGGCGCCACGTTCCAGCCCTGGCTCTGGCTCGACGAGACTGTCGCCGGCATGGCGCGCGTCGCCGACGAGGTGCACGCCGCCGGCGCGCGGCTCGGCATCATCCTCTGGCACGGCGGTCACAACAGCCCGCACCTCGAGGTGCTGAGGCCGCTCGGGCCCTCGCCCGTACCGTCGCCGGTCACCGGCGACGTGCCGCGCGAGATGAGCAGGGCCGACATCCGCGAGATCGTCGCGGCCTACGCGTCGGCCGCGAGACGCTGCGCCGACGCCGGACTCGACGTGCTCGAGATCCAGACGGCTTCCGACTACCTGCTCGGCGCCTTCCTCAATCCGCACCTGAACCGGCGCAACGACGAGTACGGCGGGTCCGCCGCGAACCGCGTGCGATTCGCCGCCGAGGTGCTCGAGGCGGTGCGCGCGGCTGTACCCGCGCACGTGGCCGTGGGCATCCGCACCTGCGCCGAGCACCTGATCCCGCTCGATCCCGGCTGCTACGGCGTGGACGACTCGCTCGAGTGCGTGTCGCTGCTCGACGAGCGCGGCCTCGTCGACTGGGTCAGCGTGATGAACGGCTCGCACTGGGAATTCGCGGAGATGATCCCGCCGATGCACGTGCCGCGCGCCCACGTCGCGCCGCTGTCCGCCCGCTACCGCGCGGCGCTGGCCGCGCCGGTGTTCGTCGCCGGCCGGATCCGCACGCCAGCCGAGGCCGAGGCGCTGCTGGCCGCCGGCGACGCCGACGCGATCGCCATGGCGCGCACACTGATCGCCGACCCCGACTGGGCCGCCAAGGCGGCGCGCGGCGAGGCCGAGCGGATCCGCCCCTGCATGTCATGCAACCAGGGTTGCATCGGCTTCGTGTCGCGCCGCTTCCCCGGCAGCTGCACGCTGAACGTGCGCGCCGGACGCGAGTTCGAGCCCGCACCGCAGGCCGGCGAGTCCACCGCGCCGCGGCGCGTGGCCGTCGTCGGCGGCGGGCCCGCAGGGCTCGAGGCCGCGCGGATCGCCGCCAGCCGCGGGCATCGTGTGACGCTGTACGAGGCACGGGCGATGCTGGGCGGCGACTTCCGGCTCGCTGCGCAGGCGCCGCACCGCGGCGAGATGCAGGCCGCGCTGGCCTGGTGGGAGCGCGAGCTGCAGGCGCTGGGGGTGACGATCCGTTGCGGCGTGCGCGTCGACTCACCGGCGGCGCTCGACGCCGACGCCGTCGTCTGGGCGGTCGGAGCCAGGCCGGGGCACACCGGGGTCTGGCGCAACCGCCCGCAGCTCGTCAACGGCATCCCCGGCAGCGCCGGCCTGCCGCACGGTCGCGAACTGCTCGCCGGCGAGCGCAGCGTATCCGGGCGCGTGCTGGTCATCGACGAGGAAGGCGGCTGGTCCGCCGTATCGCTGGTGGAAACGCTGGCGGCGGACCCGCGGGTTGCCTCGCTCACGGTACTGACGGACCGCGCAGCGCTCGGCCTGCCGGACCTGCAGTTCACGCTCGAGGCACCGTGGGTGGCGGCGCGGCTGCGCGCGGCGGGCGTCACGTTGCGCA
>JBIIDW010000349.1:0-3547 GCA_044238215.1 Steroidobacteraceae bacterium | reverse complement strand
GCCGTCGCGCGCCGAGCTCGCGGCGGAGCTCGCGGACCGGCTGGCGCGGGTCGGCGACGACGATCCCGAGCGCCTCGTCGAGTCGCTCGTGCAGTTCAAGCGCGCGGCCGTGTTCCGCGTGGCGATCGCCGACCTGTCCGGCCACCTGCCGGTGATGAAGGTCTCCGACCGGCTGACCGACATCGCCGAACTGGTGGTCGAGCGCGCGCTCGAGCAGGCCTGGGCGCAGATGACGGCGCAGTTCGGCACGCCCTCCTGCGTGGCGCCCGACGGCGCGACGCGCACGGTGCGCATCTGCGCGGTGGGCTACGGCAAGCTCGGCGGGTTCGAGCTCGGCTACGCCTCGGACCTGGACCTCGTGTTCCTGCACGACTCCGTCGGGGAGCGGCAGGAGACGCTCGGCGAACGGCCGATCGACAACCAGGTGTTCTTCGTGCGCTTCGCGCAGCGCGTCGTTCACATCCTCACGGTGCACTCGGCGGCCGGTCGGCTGTACGAGGTCGACGTGCGGCTGCGGCCGAGCGGCAAGGGCGGCATGCTGATCACCCAGATCGACGCGTTCGCGGCCTACCAGCGCAGCGAGGCGTGGACCTGGGAGCACCAGGCCCTGCTGCACGCGCGGGCGGTGGCGGGCGCGCCGGAGCTGCGCGCGCGCTTCGAGCAGGTGCGCATCGGCATCCTGACGGAGCACGTGCGGCGCGAGGGTCTGCGCGAGGAAGTGCGCTCGATGCGCGAGCGCATGCGCCGGGAGCTGTCGAAGGCGCGCGCCGGCGAATTCGACATGAAGCAGGACCCGGGAGGCATGGCCGACATCGAGTTCCTGGCGCAGTACTGGGCGCTCAGCTGGGCGGCGCGGCACCCGGCGGTCGCGATGTTCCCCGACACGATCCGCCAGCTCGAGACGCTGGCCTCCGGTGCGCTCGTCCCGCAGGCCACCGTGGACGTGCTGACGGACGCCTACCGCGCGTACCGCACCCGCGGCCACCACCGTTCGCTGCGCGACGCGGGCAACGTGGTGCCGGCCGGGGAGTTCGAGGCGCAGCGGGCAGCCGTCCGGGGCATCTGGGACGAGACCTTCGGGCCGGCGGTATAATCGCGCCATGCCGAGCAAGCCCCTCGTCCAGCCCAACGCCCAGAACGCCTACGACGTCACCGCGGAGGACCTGCCGTTGTCCTGCCCGATGCCGCAGATGCAGCTGTGGAATTCCCACCCGCGGGTCTACCTGCCGGTCGAGAAGACCGGCTGGGCCAAGTGCCCCTACTGCGGTGCCGAGTACACGCTGCGGCGCACGGGGGGCTGAGGCCCCGCGGTTCGGTCCGGCGGCTCAGCCCGTCGGGCCGCGGTACTCCCGGTACGACTTCTCCTCGACGATCCGCGAGCCCAGCGCCACGTTGATGCGCTTCTTGATCGCCGCGCGCTCGTCGTTGGTGACGTAGACCGCGCGCGCGAGCTCGATGAACGCCGCGTCGAACGCCCCGTCGCGTTCCTTGTCGCGGATGCGGTCCTCGATGTCCCACAGCGCCTCGTTCACGGCCTGCAGCGCGGCCTCGTCGGCGGCGATCTCCGGCAGCGCCGCGCCGCTGTCGAGCCAGGTGCGCTCGAGCAGCGTGAGTTCCGTACGCACGTTCTGCAGCTTGGCGGGATCGGCGATCCGGGCCGCCTTGATGCGCAGGATCGTGATCTTGTCGAGCAGTTCGCCGGGGGAGACCGGCACCAGGATGTCCTTCATGGGCCCGATGCTAGCAGGGCGTCGAGCCGGGCGCAGACCTCGTCGGTACCGATCAGCGCCATGACGCCGGGGCGCTCGATCTTCGTGGCCCAGGGCAGACGCTCCGGAGTTCTGCCCATGAACTGCGCCGCCGCGCGGGCATAGGCGTCCACGCACCACTGCCGCGACAGGTACGGGCCGCTGCGCGCGGGATTGGTGGCGGCATACAGGCCGATCACCGGGGTGCCCACCATCGTCGCCATGTGGGCGGGGCCGGAGTCCGGGGACAGCAGCGCGCGCGCGCGGGCGAGCAGCGCCAGCAGCTGCGGCAGCGTGTCCTTGCCGACCTGGTCGACCAGCGGCACGCGGCTGGCCGCGAGGATGGCGTCCGCCATCGCACGCTCGGCGGGCGCGGGCCCGCCGGCGAGGATCACGCGCATGCCGTGGCGCTGCACGGCGTGCGCGGCCACCGCCGCGTAGCGTTCCGGCAGCCAGTTGCGCAGCGCGTGGCTGGAGCAGGGGCTGATCACCAGCGTGCCCGGCGCGGTCGGGTCGTCGCGCGACTCGGGCACCAGCCCGCGCGCGTAGGCCGTCGTGTCCGCGGGCAGCGGCAGGTTCCACTCCAGCTGCCGCGGGCCCGCGCCGACCGCGTCGGCGAAGCCCATGAAGCTGTCGAGCACGTGCTCGCGCCCGCGGGCGGGCACCCGGGCGTTGGTGAACAGCCATTGCAGCTCGCGGGCCCGGGCGCGATCGAAGCCGAGCCGCACCCGCGCCGGGATCGCCGCCGAGACCAGCGATGCCCGCAGCGACAGCTGCAGGTGCATGAGCAGGTCGAAGCGACGGCCGGCCAGGGCCGCGCGGAGCGCGCGCAGTCCGGCGAGTCCGGCGCGCTTGTCGACGGTGATAAACTCCACCCCGGGCAGCAGCCCCATCAGCCGTGCCTCGAGCCGGCCGATGACCCAGGTGAAGCGCGTCCGCGGCCACGCGTGCTGCAGCGTACGCAGCAAAGGAACCACGTGGCAGGTGTCGCCGATGGCCGAGAGTCGCAGGATGCAGACGGTCTCGGGCGGCGCTTCGGGCGGCGCTTCGGGCGGCATGGCGCGATCGGCAGTGGAGCGATGATGGGCCAGTGGAGGGTGCTCGGCCCGGAAACGAGGCGCGTCGAGACCCGCGACGGCGTCATGCTATATGACGCCTCCCGTGCCCGCAATTTGGGCTCCGCCTGGTTCGACGCGGCCTACTGGCGCAAGCGGGGCGCGGTCGAGGGCGCGGCGCGCGGCCGCGGCAGCACGCTGTTCGTCTCGGCCGGCCGACTGAAGCTCGCGCTGCGCCAGTACCGGCGCGGCGGCTGGGTCTCGCGCTGGGTGCAGGACCGCTACCTGTGGCTCGGCGAGCCGCGCTCCAGACCGGTCCTGGAGTGGTGCATGACCTACGCGCTGCATCGCCAGGGCCTGCCGGTGCCGGCGCCGATCGGCGCCCGGGTCCGCCGGTCGGGCCGGTGGTACACGGGCGCGCTGCTCACGGAGCGCGTTCCCGGCGCACACACACTGGCGAGCCGGCTGGCGGCGCGCGAGATGCCGCTCACGGACTGGATCGCCGTGGGTCGCTGCATCCGGCGCTTCCACGACGCCGGCGCATGCCACGCCGACCTCAACGCGCACAACGTGCTGTTCGACGTGCAGGGCACCGTGTGGCTGATCGACTTCGACCGTGGCTCCTTCCGCAGCCCCGGCCTGTGGCGTGACGCGAACCTCGTGCGGCTGCGCCGCTCGCTGCTGAAGGTGACCGACCCGCTGCCCGCGGGCCGCTTCACCGACACCGACTGGCAGTCGCTGCTC
>JBIIDW010000348.1:0-3548 GCA_044238215.1 Steroidobacteraceae bacterium | reverse complement strand
CCCTCGTTGCCCTCGAAGCCGTCCATCTCGACCAGCAACTGGTTGAGGGTCTGCTCGCGCTCGTCGTGGCCGCCGCCCAGGCCCGCACCGCGGTGCCGGCCGACGGCGTCGATCTCGTCGATGAAGATGATGCAGGGGGCGTGCTTCTTGGCCTGCTCGAACATGTCCCGGACGCGGGAGGCACCCACGCCGACGAACATCTCGACGAAGTCCGAACCGGAGATCGTGAAGAACGGAACCTTGGCCTCGCCGGCGATCGCCCGCGCGAGCAGGGTCTTGCCCGTGCCCGGGCTCCCGACCATCAGCACGCCCTTGGGGATCTTGCCACCGAGCTTCTGGAACTTGGAGGGATCCTTCAGGAAGTCGACGATCTCCCCCACCTCCTGCTTGGCTTCGTCGACGCCGGCGACGTCCGCGAACGTGACGTTGACCTGGTCCTCGCCGAGCAGCCGTGCCCGGCTCTTGCCGAACGACATCGCGCCGCGGCCGCCGGCCGAACCCTGCATCTGCCGGAGCATCCAGACGAAGACGAGGATCAGCAGAACGGCCGGGGCCAACTGCAGCACCAGCTGCGCGAAGAAGTTGGGCTGCTTCGGCGGCCGACCCTCGATCGCGACGCCCGACTTGCTCAGCGTGCCGATCAGCGCCGTGTAGTCAGTCTCAGGGTTGTACACCCGGAACGAGGTCTTGTCCTTGCGGGTCGCCAGGATCTGGTCGCCCTGCAGCACCACCGATTCGACGCGACCGCCACGGACGTCGTCGAGGAAGGTCGAGTAGTTGACGTCCGGCGCCTGCCCGGCGCGCGGCATGAACTGGCTGAACAGCACCAGTACCGCCACCGCGATCACGGCCCACAGGACGAAGTTCTTCATCAGGTCATTCAAGGGTTTTACCTCGACAGGCGCAGTCCCTGCGCAGCCTCCACGCTACACGATCGCAGGCGCTGCGGCCAGCGCACCGGCACGACATGTGTCGCGTCGGCGCCACGCAACCAGCGACACCTGTCCCGATTTCACCATGGGGGCGAACCGTGCGGTCTTCAAGGACCGGCGCGACGTGCCGGCGACGCGTAGAATCGCACCGGTGCAACTGAACGAAAGACAGCGCCGCCACCTGCGCGGCCTCGCCCACCCCCTGAAACCCGTGATCCTGGTCGGCAACGCCGGGGTCACCGACGCCGTCGTGGCCGAGACCGCGCGGGCTCTGCACGACCACGAGCTCATCAAGGTGCGCCTGCCGGGCGGGGACCGCGATTCCCGGGACGCTTCGCTGGCCGCGCTGGCCGACCGCACGGGCAGCGCGCTCGTCACCCGCATCGGCCACGTCGCGGTGCTCTACCGCCCCAGGCCGGGTCTGAAGCGGATACTGCTGCCGGACTGAGGCGCCCTCAGACGTAGCGGACGCCCGTGATCTCGTAGCTGCGCGTGCCGCCTGGCGCAGCCACGTCCACCACGTCGCCCTTGGCCTTGCCGATCAGCGCGCGCGCGATCGGCGACGTCACGGCAATCCGCCCGGAGCGGATGTCGGCCTCGTCCTCGCCGACGATCGTGTAGGTGACACGCTTGCCGTCCTCCTCGGCTTCGAGGTCGACCGTGGCGCCGAACACGACCTTGCCGCCGGGCTGCAGCTGGGTGACGTCGATGATGTCCGCCGTGGAGAGCTTCGCCTCGATCTCGCTGATGCGGCCCTCGATGAAGCCCTGCTGCTCGCGGGCCGCGTGGTACTCGGCATTTTCCGAGAGGTCGCCGTGGCTGCGGGCCTCGGCGATCGCGCGGATCACGTTCGGGCGATCCTCGGACTTGAGACGCTTGAGTTCGGTACGCAGCTGCTCCGCGCCGCGGAGCGTCATCGGATTGCGCTTCATGCTGGCACCTCCCGGTGCAGATCCTGCAGTCGATTGACGTCCACCTGGTCGAGGGAATCGAGCGCCTCGCAGCTGGCGAGCGCAGCGGCGAGCGTCGTGTAGTAGGTGACCCGGCGCTGCACGGCCTCGCGCCGGATCGAGTGCGACTCACGGACCGCCTGCTTGCCCTCGGTGGTGTTCACGATCAGCACCACTTCGCCGTTCTTGATCATGTCGACGCAGTGCGGCCGGCCGTCGCGGACCTTGTTCACGCGGCGGCAGGCGATGCCGGCGTCGCTGATGATGCGGGCCGTGCCCTCGGTCGCCACGAGCTCGAAGCCGCGCGCGACCAGTTCGCGCGCCAGCTCGACGGCGCCGGGCTTGTCGCGCTCCTTGACGCTGATGAAGCAGAGCCCGCTGCGCGGCAGCTGCACGCCGGATCCGGTCTGGGCCTTGGCGTAGGCCTCGCCGAAGCTGCGGCCCGTGCCCATGACCTCGCCCGTCGACTTCATCTCCGGGCCGAGCAGCGGGTCGGCCTCGGGGAACTTGACGAAGGGGAACACGGCTTCCTTCACCGAGAAGTAGCGGGGCACCCGCTCCCGGGTAGCGCCCAGCTCCTCGAGGCTACGACCGGTCATCACGCGTGCGCCGATCTTCGCCAGCGGCAGGCCGATCGCCTTCGACACGAAGGGCGCCGTGCGCGAGGCCCGCGGGTTCACCTCGAGCACGAAGATCCGGTCGCCCTGGATGGCGAACTGGATGTTCATCAGGCCGATGACGTTCAGCGCCAGCGCGAGGCGTCGGGTCTGCTCGCGCAGCGCGTCCTGCACCTCGGGGGAGAGGCTGTTGGGCGGCAGTGAGCAGCCCGAGTCGCCCGAGTGCACTCCGGCCTGCTCCACGTGTTCCATGATCCCGCCGATCAGGACCTGGCGCCCGTCGCACACGGCATCGACGTCGACCTCGATGGCGTCGTCGAGGAACCGGTCGAGGAGCACCGGGCTGTCGTTCGACACCTTCACGGCGTCCGTCATGTAAGCGCGCAGGTCGTCCTCGTTGAAGACGATCTCCATCGCGCGCCCGCCGAGGACGTAGGAGGGCCGCACCACGAGCGGGAACCCCACCTGGCGCGCCAGCTCGATGGCCTGCTCCTCGGTCCGCGCGGTCGCGTTCGCCGGCTGCAGCAGCCCGAGCTGCTGCACGAGCTTCTGGAAGCGCTCCCGGTCTTCGGCAACGTCGATGGACTCTGGGCTGGTGCCGATGATCGGCGCACCGGCGCGTTCGAGCGCCCGGCACAGCTTCAGCGGCGTCTGGCCGCCGTACTGCACGATGACGCCCTCGGGCTTCTCGATGGCGATGACCTCGAGCACGTCTTCCAGCGTCAGGGGCTCGAAATACAGCCGGTCGGAGGTATCGTAGTCCGTGGAGACGGTCTCCGGATTGCAGTTGACCATGATGGTCTCGAAGCCGTCCTCGCGCAGCGCGAGCGCCGCGTGCACGCAGCAGTAGTCGAACTCGATGCCCTGGCCGATGCGGTTCGGGCCGCCGCCGAGGATCATGATCTTGCGGCGCTGGGTCGGCGCCGCCTCGCACTCCTCCTCGTAGGTGGAGTAGAGGTAGGCGGTCGAGGTGGCGAATTCCGCGGCGCAGGTGTCGACGCGCTTGAAGACGGGTCGCACGCCCTGCCCGTGGCGCCGGGCGCGGATCT
>JBIIDW010000347.1:0-3551 GCA_044238215.1 Steroidobacteraceae bacterium | reverse complement strand
GATCTCGGGCGCGATCATCAAGATGATCCGCCAGAACACGCTGCGCGCGCTGCGCTCGGAGTACGTGCTGCACGCCCGGGCCTGCGGACTGCCGGAGAAGACGGTCGCGCGCTACGCGCTGCGCGCCGCGCTGACGCCCACCGTCACGCTGATCGGCATCTTCTTCGGGGTGCTGCTGTCTTCGGCAGTGACGCTCGAGAAGGTGTTCTCGATCAGCGGCGCGGGGCAGTACGCGGTGCGCGGGATCCTGAACTTCGACTACCCGGCGATCCAGGGCGTGGTGCTCGCGGTCGCGCTGGTGTCGCTGCTGGTGTACCTCGCGGTCGACCTGGTGCACGCGGCGCTCGACCCGCGGGCGAGGCACTGAGCGCATGCGGGGCGGCTGGATGTTCAGGCTCGCGCTGGCGATCACGACGATCGTGCTGCTGCTGGCGGCGTTCGGCCCGTCGATCGCCCCCTACGACCCGCAGGAATCCACCGGCCGCTTCGGCGAGCCGCCGCCGCCGCTGGCGGAATGGCCGGGGCTGCTGTTGGGCACGCTGACGGGCTCGCTCGAGCGCCCGCCCCACTGGTTCGGCACGGACTTCTACGGGCTCGACGTGTTCTCGCGCGTGATTGCCGCGCCGCGCACCGACGTGAGCATCGCGCTCGGCGGGGCGCTGCTGTCGCTGGTGCTGGGCACGGGGCTGGGGCTGATCGCGGGGTTCTTCCGCCACTGGTCGACGGCGCTGCTGGTGCGGGTGTCGGACGTGCTGCAGTCGTTCCCGGTGTTCATCACGGCGATGGTGCTGGTGGCGCTGGCCGGGCGGCAGACGGGCAACATCGTGCTCGCGCTCTGCCTGGTCTACACGCCGATCTTCCTGCGCCTGACCCGGGCCGAGGCGCTGACGCAGGCGGGCCGCGGCTACGTCGAGGCCGCACGCGCCGCCGGCGCCGGGCCGTGGACGATCCTGCGCCGGCACGTGCTGCCGAATTCGCTGGTGCCGGCGCTGATCCAGCTGTCGGCGACGATCGGCTTCGCGATCATGCTGACCGCGGGGCTGAGCTTCATCGGCGCGGGCGTGCAGCCGCCGACGCCCGAGTGGGGGCTGATGATCTCGCAGGGCGCGGGCGACCTGAACTACGGCTGGTGGTGGCCGTCGGTGTTCCCCGGCCTCGCGATCGTGATCACGGTGTTCGGGTTCGCGGTGCTCGGCCACGCGCTCGAGGAGAGGTTCCGGTGAGCGGCACGCCGCTGCTGCGCGTGCGGGAGCTCGCGGTGGAGTTTGCGGGCGCGCGACGGGTCGTCGACGGCTTCGGCATCGAGGTGGCCGCCGGCGAAATCGTCGGGCTGATGGGCCAGCCGGGCTGCGGCAAGTCGACCGCGGCACTGGCGATGCTGGGGCTGGCGCGCGGCGGCGGACGGATCACCGGCGGCACGGTCGAGTTCGAGGGGGTGGCCCGCGCGGCCGCGGACGATGCCGCGATGCAGGCGCTGCGCGGCCGCCGCATCGGCTTCGTCACGCAGTCGGCGCGCGCGGCGCTGCACCCGCTGCTCGACGTGGGCACGCAGATCGCCAACGTGGTGATGGCGCATGAGAGCGTGTCGCGCCGCGACGCGCTCGCCCGCGCGGCGGAGCTGCTGCGCACGGTCGGCATCCACGAGCCGGAGCGCAGGCTGCGCGCCTACGTGCACGAGCTCTCCACCGGGATGGCGCAGCGCGTGGTGATCGCGATGGCGCTCTCGGCGCGGCCGAAGCTGCTGATCGCCGACGAGCCGACCTCGGGGCTCGACGTGACGATTCAGGCGCAGGTGCTCGACGGGCTCTGGCAGGCGGCGCGCAGCACGGGCTCGGCGGTGCTGCTCGTGACGCAGAACCTGGGGATCGTGGCGAACTACTGCGACCGGGTGGCGATCATGCAGGACGGCCGCGTGGTCGAGGACCGCAGCGTCCGCGAGTTCTTCCGCGCCCCGCAGCACGAGTACAGCCGGCGCATCCTCGCGCTGCAGCGCGCGAGCGAGGAAGTCGACGGCGACGCGTCGATGCGCGCCGCGCGCGCCGAAGACGTGGCGGAGGGCGCGCCGCTGCTGCGGGTCACCGGGCTGCGCAAGACGTTCGGCGCTGCGCGCGCGAAGCACCGCGTGGTCGCCATCGACGGCGTCGACCTCGAGCTGCGCCGCGGCGAGTGCCTCGGGCTCGTCGGCGAGAGCGGCTCTGGCAAGACGACAGTGGGCCGCTGCGTGCTGCGGCTGGAGCCGCCCGACGCCGGCCGGATCGAGTTCGACGGCCAGGCGCTGGAGGCGCTCGACGACGCCGGGCTGCGCCGGCTGCGCGCGCGGATGCAGATCATCTTCCAGGATCCGCTCGAGTCGATGGACCCGCGCTGGACGGTCGAGGAAGTGGTGCGCGAGCCGCTCGACCACGCCACGACGCTGGCCGAGGACGAGAAGGCCCGACGCATCGCCGCGCTGCTCGATGCGACGGGCGTGCCGCGCGAGAAGGCGGCTGCACGACCGCGCGAGCTCTCGGCCGGGCTGCAGCAGCGCGTCGGGATCGCGCGGGCGATGGCGACGCAGCCCGACTTCGTGGTGCTCGACGAGCCAACCTCGGCGCTGACGCCGGAGACCACCGTCGAGGTGCTGCGGCTGCTGCGGCGGCTGCAGCTGGAGCACCGGCCGGGGTTCCTCTACATCTCGCACGACCTGACGACGGTGCGCTTCATCTGCCACCGCGTGGCCGTGCTGTATCTCGGGCAGGTGGTGGAGACCGGCACCAAGGAACAGGTGTTCGGCGCGCCGGCGCACCCCTACACGCGTGCGCTGATCGACGCGCACCTGTTCCCGGACGTGGACCACCGCCGCGTCGACCGGCCGAAGGCCGCGGCGCTCGCGGGCGAGATCCCGGGCGCGGCAGAACGCGGCGCGGGCTGCTACCTGGTCGGCCGCTGCCCGCTCGAGCAGCCGCGCTGCCGCACGGAGCCACAGGCGCTGCGCACGCTGGCGGATGGCCGGCAGGTGCGCTGCTGGCGGGTGGAGGGGGGTTAATGGGGCGTTAGCCGCCTCAGTCCGCCGCTGGGCTGAACTCGACGAGTTCGGCGCCCTCGGCGACCTGATCGCCGGCCTCGACGCGGTAGGCGTCGAGGGTGCCTTCGGTGGGCGCGATGAGGGTGTGCTCCATCTTCATCGCCTCGAGCACGAGCAGCGGCGCGCCGCGGGCGACGCGCTCGCCGGGGCGGGCGAGCAGGCTGACGACCCGGCCGGGCATCGGCGCGCGCAGGTGGCTCTCGGCCTGCGCGCCGGCGTTGCGCGGCGCGAAGGGATCGACGAGCTCGACGGGATCGCTGCAGCCGGCGTCGATCCGCCAGAAGCCGCTGCCGCGCGGCACCAGCACGACGCGATGGCGAGCGTCGTCGAGCTGCAGGTCGAGGTGCACGCGGTCGACCCAGCAGGCGCGCGCGATGCTGGCGTCGCCGCCGAGTTCGAGACGCCAGGCGTTTTCGACTGGCGTAGCGCCGACGAGGTAGGTGACGTCGACCGCCGCCTCCTCGTCGCGGCAGCGCAGCACGAGCCG
>JBIIDW010000346.1:0-3560 GCA_044238215.1 Steroidobacteraceae bacterium | reverse complement strand
CGGATCACCGTAGCGCTGGCGTCGGCCCGGCGCAGGCCCGCCACGCGCGAACCGTAGCGCAGCGCGGAGCCGGCGACGTCGAACATGTCCTTGTGTGCCAGCGGCACGCCGTGCAGCGGGCCGAGCGGCGCACCGCGCGCGCGGCGCGCGTCGGCGGCGTCGGCGGCGGCGAGCGCCGCGTCGGCATCGAGTTCGAGAAAGCAGCCCGTGCGCGACTGTGCGTCGCGGGCGCGGGCCAGCACGGCCTCGGTGACCGCGCGGCTGCTCAGCGAGCCGTCGCGGATGCGCTCGGCGACCTCGACGAGGCCGAGCAGGGCGGGGTCGGTCACGAACCGGCGCCCGCTTCGGGGTCGGCCAGCCGCTCCAGGGCCGGCAGAAAAGCCGCAGGCTCCTGCTCGAACAGCGAGCCACCACTGGCGCTCCGCACCGCCGCGATGGCGGCAGCCGCGCCGCCGGCGATGCGGCTGGCCATGGCATCGTCGGTGACCGGGACGCCGGCCAGCCGCGCCATGGCGCGCACCAGCGCGGCATCGATGCGCCCGGCCTCGCGGTCCCCGTGTTCCATGCCCGAAAGTCTACCGCGGTCCGTTCGCCTACGCGCCCGGGGCTGCGGTAGTCTTGGGCGATACGAACGAGACGGCCCGCAGCGGCCGCGCCGGGGACACCATGACTGGATTGCTCAGGTCGCGCCTCCTGTGGGCCGCCGCGGCACTCGCGGGCCTCGTCGGCCTGTATGCGTTCGTCGGCTACCGGGTCGCACCCGGCTGGCTGCGCACCCAGGCCATCGATCACGTGCGCGAGACCTACGGCCGCGAACTGCGCGTCGGCGAAGTCGCCGTCGATCCGTTCCGGTTCCAGCTCGAGGTGCGCGACCTCGCCTTTCCCGACGCCGACGGCCAGGTCATGGCCGGGTTCCAGCGGCTGTTCGTCGACTTCGAGGTCGCCTCGCTGTGGCGGCGCGCGCTGGTGTTCCGCGACGTCAGCCTCGCCGCGCCGCGGTTGCGCGCCGTGGTGCGCGCGGACGGCGCGATGAACCTCGCCGACCTCGCGCCGCCCGCCCCCGCGGCGCCCGCCGCTGCGGCAGACGACCCGCTGCCGGCGATCTGGATCGAGTCGCTGGAGGTCAGCGACGGTCGGGCGGACTACGTCGACCTGACCGCCAGGCGTCGCCCGATCGCGCACGCTTTCGCGCCGGTGTCGTTCACGCTCAGGGACTTCCGCACGACCCCCGAGGGGGGCAGCTTCAGCCTGTCGGCGGCGAGCGACGCGGGGGAGCGATTCGCCTGGAAGGGTCGCTTCGCCCTCGCACCCGCGGTCAACTCAGAGGGCGAGTTCTCGATCGGCGGACTGCGCGCGACGGCGGTGGCCGACCTGCTCGGGGACGCACTGCCGTTCGACGTCAGCGCCGGTTCGATCGACCTGGCGGGAAACTACCGGCTGGCGCTGGGCGACAGCACCGCGCTCGACCTGTCGATCCCGTCGGTGGCCCTGTCGGGCCTCGCGCTGCGCGCCCTCGGTATCGACGACGACTGGATCGGCGTGCCGCGCGTGCTCGTGTCCGGCACGCGGCTTTCGCTGCCCGCCCAGACGGTCGCGGTCGAGCGCGTCGAACTGGTCGAGGCGAAGGTCCGCGCGTGGCTCGCGGCCGACGGATCTTTGAACCTCGCGCGGCTCGCGACCGGGTCCGCTGCGCCCGCTCCCGCCACCGCGCCTGCTCCCGCCACCGCGCCGCGCCCGACCCCGGTCCCGGGTCCGGCCGCTGCGCCGTCGCGGCCATGGTCGGTGCAGCTCGGTGAGATCGCGCTGCGCGGTGCCGCGGTTGATTTCGAGGACCGCAGCCGCCCGCCGACCAAGTCCTTCGCGATCGCGCCGATCAATCTCACGGTCCGCAACGCGAGCCTCGACCTGTCGAAGCCGCTGCCGGTGTCGATGGACGCCACCATCAACGGTCGCTCCAGGCTGGAGCTCGCCGGAAGCCTGACGCCGGAGCCGCTGTCGACCGAACTCGACCTGGCTCTGAAGGGCGCGCGGCTGCAGATCCTGCAGCCCTACATCCTGCCGCTCGCCGACCTGACCGTGCGCTCGGGCACGCTCGACGGCGGCGGCCGGCTGCGCTACGGGCCGCCGGCCGGGGGCCGCCCCGCGCTCAGCTTCGACGGCAGCCTGGAGTTCGCCGACTTCCGCTCGACGGACAATGCGCTCGGGCAGGACCTGGTCAACTTCAGCCGCGTCAGGGTCGAGAAGCTCCGCTACACGATGTCGCCGGACGCCGTGACGATCGACCGTATCCTCCTGGCGCAGCCTTACGCGCGGCTGGTGATCGGGCCGGAGGGCGTGCTCAACCTGTCCGCCGTGCTCGACCCGGCGGGCGCCCGTGCGCAGATCGAGGCGCGCCGACGCGCGGCGGCAGAGCAGGCCGAGGCGCAGTCGCGCAAGGGGCTGCAGCGCGCCAAGCGCGGCCGCGCAGCCGGCGCCGGGCCGAAAGCGAAGTCCGCGCGCGGCAAGTCCCGACGCGACGAGCCGGCCAGCAGGCCCGTCGCCACCGCGCCGGCGCCCGAGGGCATGCCGATCCGCATCCGCGAGGTGCGCATCGACGGCGGCCGGCTCAACTTCTCGGACCTCAACATCCGGCCGAACTTCTCCGCCGACATCCTCGGGCTGAAGGGCAGCCTGCGCGACCTGTCGTCGGCGTTCGCCTCGCGCGCGACGATCGACCTGAAGGGCAACCTCGGCGAATTCTCGCCGGTGACGATCGGCGGCACGATCCAGCCGTTCGCCTTCGACCGCCACACCGACGTCGCGCTCGACTTCCGCAACATCTCGCTGCCCGTGTTCAATCCGTACTCCGGCCGCTTCGCCGGCTACAGCATCGCCAAGGGCAAGCTCGACACGCAGCTGCGCTACCGGATCGAAGACCGGCGCCTGAAGGCGGACCACGCGATCCGCATCGACCAGCTCGAGTGGGGCGAGGCGTCGGCGGCGCGCGGCGAGGCCACCCTGCCCGTCAAGTTCGCCACCGCGCTGCTGCGCGACCGCAACGGCGTCATCGCGCTCGACGTCCCGGTCGGCGGCACGCTGGACGACCCCAAGCTGCGCATCGGGCCGATCGTCTGGCAGATCATCAGGAACCTGATCGTCAAGGCCGTGACGGCGCCGTTCGCGCTGATCGGCTCGCTCTTCAAGGGCGCCGAGGAGGCGCAGTTCGTCGACTTCGCACCCGGCGAGTCCGCACTCGACCCCACCACGGCCGGGCGGCTCGCCGCGCTTGCGCGCGGCCTCGCGGAAAAGACCGGCATCAGCCTCGACGTGCCGATCGGCGCGTCGGCATCGTTCGACTCGCCGGCGCTCGCCGAGCAGGCCTACGCGCGCGCACTGGCGGGCGCGAGCCGCACGGCGGCGGGGATCACGG
The DNA here is from genome assembly GCA_044238215.1 of Steroidobacteraceae bacterium. Lineage (GTDB taxonomy): Bacteria > Pseudomonadota > Gammaproteobacteria > Steroidobacterales > Steroidobacteraceae > UBA964. The sequence continues at coordinate 151 of JBIIDW010000346.1, read as the reverse complement.
ACCCGGCCGAGGCGGCGCCGGCGTTCGACGCGCTGTCGCACCGCCAGCGCGTCGCGGCGCTGCAGTCCCTGCTGCGGGCGCGCACCGGCGCCGTCCCCGAGGTGCCCGAGCCGCCGGAAGCGCCCGAGGGCACGCCGCGGGCCGAGGCCCG
>JBIIDW010000344.1:0-3567 GCA_044238215.1 Steroidobacteraceae bacterium | reverse complement strand
TCCGACGCGGAGGCCTTCGGCAACCTCGACAAGGACCGCACCGCGATGTTCGTCGAGGCCATCGACATGGTGCTGGCGCTGTGGACCCAGGATCCGCCCTACGATCTGAAGGGCCGGTTCTGGGAGATCAGCACCCGCCGTACGCTGGTCGGCGAGATCGGCCAGGGCGTGCTGCCGAAGCCGCTGCAGCGGCCCCACCCCCCGGTGGTCGTGACCGCGGTGGCGCCGCACTCCAAGGGTCTGGTGTCGGCCGCGGCGCGCGGCTGGCTGCCGATCTCCGCCAACTTCCTGCTGCCGAAGTGGGTCGCCACGCACTGGCCGCAGTACGCCGAGGGACGACGCTCGGCGGGGCTGCCGGTCGACCCCGCGGACTGGCGGGTCGCCCGCAGCGTTTTCGTGGCCGACGACCTCGCGACCGCGCGCGAGTACGCGCTCGGGCCGCAGAGTCCTTACCGGCACTACTACCACTCGATCGTCACCAAGATGAAGAAGAGCGGCCGCGCGGTGCTGTTCAAGGACGACCCGGCGATGTCCGATGAGGAGGTCACGATCGAGCGCGTGCTCGACCAGCTGGTCATCTGGGGCACGCCCGACAAGGTGGCCGATGAGCTGCACGCCCTGCGTGCGCAGGTGGGCGATTTCGGTACGCTGCTCTACGCCGGCAAGGACTGGGTCGATCCCGCGCTCGCGCGCCGCTCGATGGTGCTGCTGGCCGAGCAGGTCCGGCCGCGCATGACCGCCGCGCCGGCGCCCGCGAAGGCCGCGGTCGGCTGATCCGGCGAGCGGCGGCGCGCGTGGCAGCGACGCAGTCGGTCGAGGTCGCGGGGCGCCGTGTGGCGTTCCGGATCGACGGCCATCCGGGGCAGCCCTGGCTGGTGCTCGCCCACTCGCTCGCCGCTTCGCACCGGATGTGGGATCCGCAGGTCGCTGCGCTGGCGCGCAGCCATCGCGTGCTGCGCTACGACCTCGCCGGCCATGGCGACAGCGAATCGCCCGAGGGCGAGGGCAGCCTCGAATCGCTGGCGGCGACCGCGCTCGGGCTGATGGATGTGTTGGGCATCGACCGCGCAGGCTTCCTCGGACTCTCGATCGGCGGCGCGGTCGGCGTCGCGGCGGCGCTCGCCGCGCCCGCGCGCATCACGCGGCTCGTGGCCTGCTGCTGCCGCGTCGATGCGCCCCCGCCCTACGTCGAGGCCTGGAAGCAGCGCGCGGCCGCGGTTCGCGAGGGCGGTCTCGAAGCCGTCGTCGAGCCGACGCTGGAACGCTGGTTCTCGCCGGGCTTCCGGGCGGCGCCGGCCTCCGCCGAGGTGCTCGGGGCTGCGCGCGGCATGATCCTCGGCACGTCCGTGGCCGGCTACGTGCACGGCGCCGGTGCCCTGCAGCGGGGGGCGCTGGCCAACCGGCTGGCCACGCTTCCCATGCCGGTGCTGTATGTTGCCGGTGCGGGCGACACGGCCGTGCCGCCGGCGGTCATGGCCGCCCTGCAGGCCGCGACGCCCGGCAGCCGCCTCGAGACGATCGACGGCGCGCACCTGTGCAATCTCGAGCGACCGGACCTCTTCACGCCGCTGGTGGCGGAGTGGTTCGGTCTGCCACACGCCTGAGGTGAACGACGCATGAGTTCTGCTGCTCCCCTGTCCTGCGACACGCTGCTGCGCGGAGTCGTGGTCACCATGGATCCCGGCCGCCGGGTGTTCCTCGACGGCTACGTGGCCGTGCAGGGTGGCAAAGTCGCCGGCGTGGGCCGGTGGGCCGACTGCCCGTACACGGCCGCCGAAGTGCTCGGCGGCGAAGGGCACCTCGTGCTGCCCGGCCTCGTCAACGTCCACGCGCACCTGGTGCAGGGCTGCATCCGCGGCATGGCCGAGGGCACGACCTTCGAGGAGCGCCTCTTCGGCTTCTACTACCCGATGACCGGCGCCTGCGACGAAGAGCGCTCGTACGTCTCGGCGATGCCGCCGCTGCTCGACCTCGTGCGTCGCGGCGTGACGACCACCGCCGACGACCACTTCACGCACGTGCACCGCCGTTCGATCGACGGCGTGCTGCGCGCCGTGCGCGACACCGGCATGCGCTGCCGGATGGCCCGCCTGACGATCAACGACGCGGCCGCGGTCCCCGAGGCGTTTCGCGAGACGCTCGACGCCGGGCTCGCCGAGACCGAGCGCGTCATGAAGGAGTGGGAGGACGACCGCGTCTCGGTGACGGCCTCGACGATCGGCATCACCTACTGCGAGCCCGAGCAGCTGAAGGCGCTGTGGCAGTGGACGGTCGACCACGACCGCCAGTTCGACATCCACGCCCCGGCGATCTTCGACCAGAAGTATCTCGCCGCGCGCCGCGGCTGGCAGGGCGGCTCGTTCGAGTGGCTGGCCGAGACCGGCATCCTCGGCCCCAACGTGATCGCCGCCCACGCGCAGAACCTGCGGCCGGGCGAGGCGGCGCTGATCGCGAAGTGCGGCGCACGCATCGCGCTGGTGCCGGACATGGAGCAGGTGCTCGGCCTCGTCAATTTCGACGCGCGCCAGTACCTCGAGAACGGGGTGACCTGCGGACTCGGGCTCGACGGCCCCGTGGTCGCCTACGGCCACGACCTGTGGGCGGCGATGCGCAGCTTCCTGACCTCGCAGCGGCTCGGCGACCAGCACCGGCGCATGACCGCCGACAAGGGCGCGAAGTGGACGGGCGACGAGATGCTGTTCGGCAGCGGTGAACTCGCGCTGGAGCTGGCGACCATCGGCGGCGCGAAGGCGCTGATGATGGACGATCGCATCGGCTCGCTCGAGCCCGGCAAGGAAGCCGACATCGTGCTGATCGATCGCCGCGGCGAGACGCAGCTTTCGCCGCCGGCGGCGCTGATCGCAAACCTGGTGTACGGCAACGGCCCGAGCCCCGACGCGGTGCGTCGCGTGCTGGTCGGCGGTCGCACGGTCGTGCGTGACGGCGAGCACGTGGTCGTCGACCGTCGCGAAGCCGTGCGGGCCTCCGACGCCCTGCAGGAGACGCTGCTCGACGAGGTTGGTGCGCGGCGCTTCGTGCGCATGCGTACGCGGTTCGACTGGATCGCGCCGTGAGCGCTGCGCCCGGTTCCGGCACCGGGCGCTTTGCGGGGCGCCTCGCGGTGGTCACCGGCGGGGCTTCGGGCATCGGTGCGGCCACGGCGCGTGCGCTGGCCGCCGAGGGCGCCCGCGTGATCGTTGCCGACCTCGACCTCGAGCGCGCGCAGGTCGTCGCCGCCGAATGCGCGGGCGACGCACGTCACGTCGACGTCTGCGAGCGCGCTGCGGTGTCCGCGCTGTTCGCTGCGCTCGACGCCGCACCCGGGGTGCTCGTGACCTGCGCCGGCGGGGCTCCGCGCAGCCCGGCACTCGACACCGACGAGGCCACGTTTGCCCGCGCGCTGCAGCTGAACGCCGGGGGCTTCTGGCGCTGCGCGCAGGAGGCCGCGCGTCGCGCCGTCGCCGCCGGCCAGCCGCTCGCCATCGTGCACGTGGCATCGAGCCTGCATCGCGGCCCGGCCCCGGGGCTCGCGCATTTTGCCGCCGCCAAGGCCGCGAGCGTCACGCT
>JBIIDW010000345.1:0-3567 GCA_044238215.1 Steroidobacteraceae bacterium | reverse complement strand
AGCGCCAGCGCGCGCGGACCCGCCACGGCAACCCAGCCGCACACTCCCGGGTCGTCCACCGCCAGCTCGCCGAGTTCGCCCTCGTGCAGCACGTCGCGCCACTGCCTGTAGAGGGCGACGTGCGCGGCGAGCGTGCGCCGCTCGTCCGGGGTCATGCTGCCGGGATCGGCCTCGACGCCCATGTGGCCGAACAGCGCCACCTTCGCGCGGAAATCCATCGGCAGGGCCCGCCCCGTCACCGGGTTCGGGCTCGGCCCCACGTGATGGCCGCAGGTGCGCAGCGGCAGGAACTGCAGCCACGAACGGTTGATGCGCAGCCGCTCGATCGGGTCGTTGTTGTCGCTGGCCCAGAAACGCGTGCAGCGCGCGAGGATCGAGTAGTCGACGCGGCCACCGCCGCTTGCACAGCTCTCGATCTCGACCGCCGGGTGCGCGGCACGCAGGCGGTCGAGCAACCGGTACAGCGCGAGGGTCTGCGTGAGCCCGCGGCCGGCGCGCGGAAACAGCTCGCGGTTGTGGTCCCACTTCAGCGCGGCGATCGCGTGCCGGCGCAGCAGCCCGTCGAGCGCATCGAACAGATACGCGGCAACCTCCGGCCGCGCGAGGTCCAGCACCAGCTGGTGGCGCTGCGTGGCGCGCGGCAGACCGTCCAGCGCGAGACACCAGTCCGGGTGGCGCCGGTAGAGTTCCGAGTCGGGGCTCACCATCTCCGGCTCGACCCACAGCCCGAAGTCCATGCCGAGCCGCTGCACGTGGCGGATCAGCGGATCGAGGCCCTGCGGGAACACTTCGGCCGAGGGCTGCCAGTCGCCGAGGCTGGAACGGTCGTCGCGCCGGCGGCCGAACCACCCGTCGTCGAGCACGAAGCGCTCGACCCCGAGCGCGGCCGCGTCCTCGGCGAGGCGCTCGAGGCGCGGCATCGACAGACTGAAGCCGCAGGCCTCCCAGGTGTTCAGGTGCACCCTGCGCGGCGTCGCGCGGCCGACCTCCGGCAACACCTCGCGGCTGACGTGACGGTGCAGCGCGTGGCGCAGCCCGGCGCGCCCCCGCGTCGAGAACGCCAGCACGGCAGGCGGCGCCTCGAAGCGCGCACCCGCGGCGACCTCGACTTCCCCCGGCTCGAGGGCCGCACCGATCCACAGCACGGCATCGCCGTCCTGGTGGGTGTCGACGTGCCAGGCGTGATCGCCGCTCCACGCGAGGTGGACCGCGAGGCAGGGGCCCGTGTGCTCGGTGGTGCCGGCGCCATCGAACACCAGCCACTGCCCGCCGCCGAAGCCCGGCCGGCCGCCGCGCGATGCGCCACCAAGCCCCGGCGCACCCGCCAGCACCGTGCGCGAGGCGTGCATCTCGGCCGACCAGCGCCCCGCGTAGTGCGTGACCGCAGTGACCCAGCCCGGCAGCGGCAGCACGAGCGAGGCGAACCGCAGCAGCTGCAGCGCCTCGACCCGGTCCACCGTCACAGCCTGCTCGACCACGACGACGCCACTGTCGCGGGCCTGCCAGCGGCTGTCGATCCGCAAGCCCTGCGTCGCATCCTCGAGGCTGAAGTGCAGCGCCGCACCGCTTCCCCGCGCGATCACGGCTTGCGGGCCGACCCCGAGCAGCCTCCCCTGGCGGCAGATCTCGAGGACGGGCCTTCCGGGATAGCCGGTGTGCCCGAGCGGCAGGATCGAGCGCGGCACGGCCAGGTCGGGCTCGCACTCGTGCGCGCCGCGTCGCAGGCCCGCGCACAGCGCCGCGATCGGCTCGCCGGCCGGCAGCGGGGGCCCGAGGTAGGCCAGCCCGGCGTGCCCGCCATCGAGGTCGAACACCAGCGTGCTCGCCGGCGCATCCAGTCGCGGTGTCGACGGGGTCGTTGCCACGCATCCTCCGGTTGTCCCTATTATTGCCGACCCACCCGGGCTGCGGGGAACGCTCATGCCGGTCAACCTGCTGGCCGACGGAATCGTGCAGATCTCGATCTTCGTCGGCCTGACGCTGCTGGTCGCGGTGGCGACCTGGTGGAAGGTCCGCCGCTCGCGCGCCGCGCACGACGGCTCCGTCAGGGACGTGTTCCTCGCCGGCGGCGGCCTGAGCTGGCTGTACGTCGCCGGCTCGATCACCCTGACCAACCTGTCCACCGACCAGCTCGTCGGCATGAACGGCAACCAGATGCTGCTGCTCGCGTGGTGGGAGATCGCCGGCTTCTTCGGGCTGCTGATCCTGGCGTACGTGTTCGTGCCGCTGTACTACCGCAACCGCTGCACCACCGTGACCGAGCTGCTCGAGCGGCGCTACGGCGGCACCAGCATCCGCACGCTGATCTCCGGCCTGTTCCTGTTCGGCAACGTGGTGATCTACCTGCCGGCGGCGCTGTACAGCGGCGGCCTGTTCATGCAGTCGCTGTTCGGCGGCGGCACGCCGGTGATCGTCTTCGCCGCGATCCTCGCGGTCGTCAGCGCGGCCTACACGATCCTCGGCGGCCTGCGCGCGGTGGCGGTGATGGACACCTTCTCCGGCATCGGCGTGCTCGGCCTCGCGCTGCTGATCGTGTTCCTGTCGCTGGCCGCGGTCGACTTCGACATCGTCACGGGCGTGCCGCCCGAGCGCCTGACGATGATCGGCGGCGACGATTCGCCGATCCCCTGGCACACGCTGCTCACCGGCATGGTGTTCATCCAGATCTTCTACTGGTCGACCAACCAGAACATCACGCAGAAGGCGATGGCGGCGCCGACCGTGGCCGAGGCCCGCAAGGGCGTGCTGGTCGCGGCCGCGATCCGCATCCTCGTCGTGCCGCCCATCGTCGTGATCCCGGGCGTGGTCGCCTACAAGCTGTTCGGCGACGTCGGCGACGCGGCCTACGGGCGCCTGGTGGCCGAGGTGCTGCCCGGCTGGCTGTCCGGCGCCTTCGCGGCGATGGTCGCCGCCGCCGTGATCACCACCTTCAGCGCCGTGCTGAACAGCACCGTCGCGCTGTACTCGGTCGACTTCCACGACCGCTTCCTCGGCGGCGTACGCGACCACTGGCGGCTGGGCGCGATGGTCTCGGTGCTCGTCACGATGGTTGCGATCATGCTGGTACCGGTGTTCGAGAACGCCGACAGCATCATCAACCTGCTGCAGCAGCTCAACGGCCTGTTCTCGATGCCGATCCTGTCCGCGTTCGTGGTCGGGCTGCTGTTCCGCAACGTCGGCGCCTGGGCCGCGATCTTCGGCGTCCTCTGGGGCTTCGGCACCTACGCCCTGTACACCTTCGTCTGGCAGCCGGCGGGCATCATCACGCTGCACTACATCCACTTCATGGTGATCGTGCTCGCCAGCTCGGTGCTCGCGGCGCTGGCGTTCAACAGGCTTGCGCTCTCGCGCCGCGCGCGCTGGATCGGCCTGCAGGACCTGCGGGCGGCATCGACGTGAGCCGCGCCGCGCCCGCCGGGCAGCACCGCCGGCACGATCCACTGACCGGCCGCTGGGTGCTGGTCTCGCCCCACCGCAACGCGCGGCCCTGGCACGGTGCGGTGGCCGCGCCCACGGGCGCGCCCGCGCTGCGCCACGACCCGGGCTGCCACCTCTGCCCGGGCAACC
>JBIIDW010000456.1:0-2956 GCA_044238215.1 Steroidobacteraceae bacterium | reverse complement strand
GGCGACGCGGTCGCGATTGACGTAGGCCTGGGCCAGCAGTGCGTGGATCGCCCCCTTGGCTTCCCGCATGCGGTTGAGCGCCATGCTGCCGCTGGTGTCCACGGCGAACAGGAACAGCGAACCCGCCTTGCTGCGGTAGCGCTTCACCCGCAGATCCCCCGCGCGAATCTCGACCGCGCGGCGACCGCGCGGCCGCAGCCGCTGCCAGCGTGCGGCGATTCGCAGCGTGGCGATGACGTCGATGCGCTCGCCGCGCGGGCTGTCCGAGGCCACGCTGGCGACGTGCCGGCCGCGGCTTCCCTCGGTGCTGCCGCGCGAGCCCGAGGCCGCGCGACGCGACGCGGCGAAGGGCAGCGTGTCGAGCACGGCCGGCAGGTCCACGGCGACGGCCTGCAGGACTTCGTCGTCGATCTCCCGCGGTTCCTCGTCGCGCGCTCCGGCGTCGCTTCCCGGCTGCTGCGCCTCGTCCGGCGCGGGTGTCTCGACGGCGTCCTCCTGTGGCGGGGGTGCGGGGCGCTGCGTCGCCCGCGGCAGCACGACCAGGCGCAGCGCAAGCTCGAGGTCCTCGCGCTGCACGCGGTCGCGCAGCCCGAGCGCCGCGCTGGCCCGTGCCGCCAGCGTGGCGAAGAGGTCAGCCCTGTGGCCCTGCACGCCGAACGCCATCGCGGCTGCGGCGAGTTCGCGTTCCTGCTCGGCCCCGATCACGACCTCGGGCAGCAGGCGACGCGCCTCGGCGACCAGGCCGCGGAGCATGTCCATTTCGTCGTTCCAGCTGGCGGTGTCCGGCGCCGCATGCCGGCGCACGATCTCGGCGCGCGCCGCCGCCTGCCCGACGGAGGGCATCTGCACGACCAGTCCGATGCGATCGAGCAGATGGGCGCGCGGCGGTCCCTCGGCCGGGTCGTAGGCGCCGAGCAGCACGAAACGGGTCGGCGTCCGCAGGCTCAGCCCGTCGCGCTCGACGCGCAACTCGCCGTCTTCGAGCGCTCCGAGCAGCAGGTTCGCAGCAGCCTCGCCCAGCAGGTTCAGGCCGTCCACGGCGAGAGCGCCGCCGTCGGCGCGCGCGAGCAGTCCCGGCCGGATCACCCGCCGGCCCTGCTGCAGCGTGGCCTCCAGGTCGAGGCCTCCCGCGAGCGCCTCGTCGTCGACGCCCATCGGCAGCACCGCGTGGGGTACCTCGGGCAGCAACTCGCGCATGCCGCGCATCAGCGCGCTCTTGCCGCCGCCGGCCGGGCCTGCCAGCGCGACGCCCCGCAGGCGGGGCTCGACGGCGAGCAGCAGCAGCGCGAGGCGCGGCGTGTCGAGCGCGACCAGCCCCGTCAGCGGGAGGAAGTGCATGGCGTCTTGCGCGCCGCCGCCAGTTTCAGGACATCGCCTCGGCGAGCACGCGTCGCACGCGCTCGTCGTCGGCCGCAGGCTCCAGGGGATCCTTGCGCAGCCGGTGAGCGAGGGCCAGCGGTGCCACCCGCGCGACATCGGCCGGCTCCGCGGAGGCTCGTCCCTCCAGCGCCGCCAGCGCCACCGCGGCGCGGCTCAGCGCCAGTTCGCCGCGGTGTCCGTCGATTGCCAGCCGGTCGCACAGCGTGGCCGCGAGGGTGAGTGCCGCCTCCGACAGCGCCACGGCGGGGCGGCGCGCCGCCGCCGCTGCGAGTCGCTTGCGCAGCTTGGCCTCTTCCCGCTCGAAACGCTTGGCGAAAGCCACGGGGTCCGTCTCGAACGCGAGTCGGCGTCGTACGATCTCGACGCGCTGGTCGACGTCCTGGATCGTGCGGATGCGCGACTGCAGGCCGAAGCGGTCGAGCAACTGGGGGCGCAGGTCACCTTCCTCGGGGTTGCCGGAGCCGACCAGGACGAAGCGCGCGGCGTGCCGCAGGCTCAGGCCCTCGCGCTCGACCACGTTAACGCCGCTGGCGGCGACGTCGAGCAGCAGGTCGACCAGGTGGTCCTCCAGCAGGTTGACCTCGTCGATGTAGAGGAAGCCGCGGTTCGCCGACGCCAGCAGGCCCGGCGAGAACGCCTGCACGCCGTCGACCAGCGCGCGCTCGATGTCCACGGAACCGACGACGCGGTCCTCGGTGGCGCCGAGCGGAAGGTCGACGACGGGTACGGGGCGTGAGACGGCCTTGCCCGGCGGCCTGCGGACCGAGCACGACGGGCAGCCCCGGTCCGGGCTGGCGGGATCGCAGTTGTACGGGCAGCCCTCGACGACCTGCATCGGCGGCAGCAGCCGCGCGAGCGCACGCACTGCGGTGCTCTTGGCCGTGCCGCGGTGGCCGACGACCAGTACGCCACCGATGGCCGGGTCGGTGACCGCCAGCAGGATCGACAGCTTCAGGTCGTCCTGGCCGACGATCGCGGTGAACGGAAAGCTGGGCGCGGTGGCGGGGCGCTTAGGCATGGGCAGTTCCGCCTGCGGCGGGCGCGAAGTTTCGAAGTTCCAAGTCTACGGGTCTCCTGCAGATCATGCGCAAGGCAAGGTCCGTGCGCGTGTTGCCCGCCTGGGAGCGCGGCACGGCCGCAACGGCATTGTGTCAATCCAGATGTACACTTTGGGTGTCAAGAGTAATATACATCGGCGTGCGGCCTGGATCCGAAGGGGGGAGCCCATGACCGAAGAAGCAGTCGATCTCCGGTACCTCAACCAGTTGCTGATGGAGCGCATCAAGGTCAAGCGCCGTCCGATCGCCATCAGCTACTGCCGCGGGGGGCCGCCCCCCGGCTACGAGCCCGTCAAGGTCGTGGCCTGCGCGATCGTCCGCGAGGCCGAGGAGGGGCGCCGCGTGTACGTGGACGCGGGGCATCACGATTGCTGGGTGGGCCAGTACCACCTGGGCTGGCTCCCCGACGCGCGGCCGCTGATCACCGAGGGCGAGTACCTGACCATGGCCCAGGGTTTCTTCACGCCCGAGGGTGCACGCCGCAACAAGGCGCAGACGCATTCGCTCGAGCCGGGCAC
>JBIIDW010000342.1:0-3579 GCA_044238215.1 Steroidobacteraceae bacterium | reverse complement strand
GGTGAACCAGGTAAACCTCACGCGCCGGATGCGCAGCGAGGAGCCGCGCGACGCGGCGGAGCAGGCCGAGGAATACACGCGTTTCGCGCACGCGGTGCTGCTGGCGGCGGCACCGATCGTCGAGGCGCAGGAGTCCCGCTATCGCGCGCGGATCTACCGCGGACTAGCGATCACGGTCTGAGCGGCCCGGCGCGCCGCGCTAGAATCCGCGCATGCGCGTCAAGGTCGTCCCGGTCACTCCGTTCGAGCAGAACTGCTCCGTCGTCTGGTGCGAGCGCACCCTCAGGGCCGCGGTGGTCGACCCGGGCGGCGACCTCGACCGCGTGCTTGCCGTGGTGGACGCCGAGGGCCTGCAGCTCGAGAAGATCCTGCTGACGCATGGGCACCTCGACCATGCCGGTGCCACCGCGGAGCTCGCGCGGCGGGCCGGGCTGCCCATCGAGGGCCCGGAGCAGGCCGACCGCTTCTGGATAGAGCAGATGCCGCAGCAGGCGCGGATGTTCGGCTTCGGCCGCGCCGAGAGCTTCGAGCCCACGCGCTGGCTGCAGGACGGCGACACCGTCACGGTCGGCGACGAGACGCTGCAGGTGCTGCACTGCCCGGGCCACACGCCGGGCCACGTGGTGTTCTTCCACGAGGGCGACCGTTTCGCGATCGTCGGCGACGTGCTCTTCGCCGGCTCGATCGGCCGCACCGACTTCCCGCGGGGCAATCACGAGCAGCTGCTGCAGTCGATCCGCGGCAAGCTGTTTCCGCTCGGCGACGACGTGGTCTTCCTGCCCGGCCACGGGCCGACCTCGACCTTCGGCGAGGAACGGCGCGGCAACCCGTTCGTCGCCGACCGGCTGTTCCGTCGCTAGGCGATCCGTCGCTAGCCGAGCGCCTGCGTGGTCGGCAGGTAGTGGTCGATCAGGAGCGCGGCGAAGATCCACATCAGGTACTGGATCGAGAAGCGGAACACCTTCATCGGCAGGTGGTCCGCGCCCGTCAGCTGCAGCGCCAGCGCGTAGTAGAGGAACAGGCCGTTGAGCACCAGCGTGGCGGCCAGGTAGATCAGCCCGCTCATGCCCGTGAGGAACGGCATGAAGGTCACCAGCACCAGCAGGATGGTGTAGAGCAATACCTGCAGCCGCGTGTAGGGCACGCCGTGGGTCACCGGCAGCATCGGGATGCCGGCGCGCGCGTACTCGTCCTTGCGCGCGATCGCGAGCGCCCAGAAGTGCGGCGGCGTCCAGACGAAGATGATCAGGAACAGCAGCAGTGCGTTCGGGTCGATCGAGTTGGTGACCGCCGCCCAGCCCAGCACCGGCGGCGCCGCGCCGGCCGCGCCGCCGATCACGATGTTCTGCGACGTGGCGCGCTTCAGCCAGACCGTGTAGACGACGGCATAGCCGATCAGCGACAGGAAGGTCAGCACGGCGGTCAGCGGATTGACGAGCAGCGACAGCATCAGCATCGATGCCAGGCACAGCGCCGCGGCGAAGCCCAGCGCCTGCGGCGTGCTCAGCGTGCCGCGCGGCAGCGGGCGGCCGCGGGTACGCGACATCTGCTCGTCGATCTTCTGGTCGAGCACGTGGTTGATCGCGGCCGCCGACCCTGCGGCCAGCGCGACCCCCAGGTTGCCCCAGATCAGGGCATCCAGCGGGGGCAGGCCGGGGCTCGCCAGCAGCGTGCCGACGATCGACGTGAAGACGATCAGCGCGACCACCTTCGGCTTGGTCAGCTCGAGGTAGAGCCGCCAGGCGGGCCGGCGTGCCGCGAGTACCGCGCTGCCCGGCGCTGCCATCGCTCAGGCTTCCCGCAGCCGGCGGTTCAGCAGCAGCATCGCCATCAGCAGCAATGCGGCCCCACCGTTGTGGCCGGTGGCGAGCGACAGCGGGAATGCCTGCAGCACCATGAGCACGCCGATCAGCAGCTGCAGCGCCAGCGCGCCGGCGGCCCAGAGTGCGCCGTGGCGCACGAGCGCGGTGGGCGCGGCGCGCAGCGCGAGCCACGCCGCGAACAGTACCGCGAGGGTGGCGACGATGGCGCCGAGGCGGTGCGTGAAGTGGATCGCGACGCGTGCCGGATGCTCGAGCACGCCGCCCGTGTAGTTGATGTCGAGCCCGCGCCACAGCACGAACGCATCGTCCCAGTCCATGCCCTCGGGCCACCACTGGCCCTGGCAGGTCGGCAGGTCGGGGCAGGACACCGCGGCGTAGTTGGTGCTGGTCCAGCCGCCGAGCACGATCTGGAAGCCGAGCACGACGGTGGCCGCGACGGCGGCGCGGCGCGCACCGTCGAGCGCGGGCGTGGCCGTGGCGCCCGGCGCGGGCTGCACGGCGCCCGTCCGGCGGCGCATCGTCAGCCACAGCCAGAACAGCAGCGACAGCGTCGTGAGGCCGCCGATGAGGTGCAGCACCACGACCAGCGGCTTGACCAGCCACCAGACCGTGAATGCGCCGAGCACGCCCTGGAACACCACGGTGCCGAGCAGGGTGAGCGCGAACGGCACGCTGACCTGCTTCTGGCGACGGAAGGCGATGGCCACCGCTGCGATCACCACGATGATCAGGCCGAGGGTGGTGGCGGCGTAGCGGTGGATCATCTCGCGCCAGGCCTTGCCCGAGTCGTACTCCCAGCCGGGCGAGAAGTCGTCGATGCTGCCCTTGCGCTCCGCCGTGGCCGGCGTGACGTGGCCGTAGCAGCCCGGCCAGTCGGGGCAGCCGAGGCCGGCGTCGGTCAGGCGCACCCAGGCGCCGAGCACGATCACGCACAGGCAGAGCAGCGCGCCGGCGAGCGCGAGGCGCCGCACCAGCACGGCGTGGCCGAGGGTCGACGGGGCGGCGGCGGAAATCGCGGTGGAGTTCATGGGGTTCGGATGCTCAGCCGATGTGCGAGAGCTTCAGGAGTTTCTTCATGTCGTCGAGCAGGCCGTCCGGATCCTGCCGCGCGTCGAAGCGCATCATCAGGTTGCCGAGCGGGTCGACGACGTAGACCGAGTGGCTCAAGTCCGTGGAGGGGAACTGTGCCACGAACGCACTCATGGTGGCGGGGTCGGTGCGCAGCACCTCGAGGCCCTTGTGCTCGGCCTGCAGGAAGGCCGTGTCGCAGCAGCCGTCCGCGGCGACCAGCACGCGCTGCACGCGCGACATGTCCTCGGCCAGCAGCAGGCGCGTCTGGCGCATCAGCCAGAGCGACTTGCGGCAGTCCGCGGACGCGCAGGCGCCGTCGCCGATGTAGACCAGCGACCACTTGCCACGGAAGAGGTCGGCGCGGGCCGCCGTCACGCCGTCGGCCAGCGTGAACGGGGTCGGTGCCAGGGGGCGTGCGGGGGTGATCAGTTCGCCGTGGTTCGTGCTGCCCGCGGGCCGCCAGCCGCCCGCGTAGTACAGCCAGAAGGACGCCACCAGCGGCACGAAGAACAGGGCCGCCAGCCCCAGCAGCGCGCCGCGCCCTCGCGCGGCCGTACCCGGGTCGGGCGCCGCGCCCGCCGCACGATCGGTTTGCGTCGTCATTGCGTCCTTGCCTCGCCGTCCTTCGGCCGTTCCAGATTCAGCGCCCCGTACAGGATGAGCAGCACGACCGCGAAACTCCACC
>JBIIDW010000343.1:0-3579 GCA_044238215.1 Steroidobacteraceae bacterium | reverse complement strand
TCGACTACGCGGAGGCGATTTCGCGCATGAACGCACAGATGGTCGGCCTGCAGGCGGCGCAGCAGTCGTACGCGCAGGTCGCGCGGATGTCGCTGTTCGACTACCTCTGACGCGGCGCGTGAAGCGCGTCACAGTCCGCCACGTCGCAACCGAATCCGCTCAAGTCAGGACATACCGAGACGATAACGGGAGTACAGGACGGCGCAGCCCGCAAGGGACGCGCAAGGCACTGAAACCCGAGGCTCCGGGGTGTTCCGGAGCAACCACAGACCAGGAGTTTGCTCCATGCCCCAGATGATCAACACGAACGTCGCCTCGCTGACGGCGCAGCGCAACCTCAACACCTCGAGCGCCGCCCAGTCGACGGCCCTGCAGCGCCTGTCCTCGGGCCTGCGCATCAACAGCGCCAAGGACGACGCGGCCGGCCTCGCGATCAGCGAGCGCATGACCTCGCAGATCCGCGGCCTCAACCAGGCCGCCCGCAACGCCTCCGACGCGATCTCGCTCGCGCAGACCGCCGAGGGCGCGCTGGGCTCGATCAGCAACAACCTGCAGCGCCTGCGTGAGCTGGCCGTGCAGGCCGCCAACGGCACGAACAGCGACACGGACCGTGACGCCCTGCAGGCCGAGGCGGACATGCTGATCGACGAAGTGGACCGCATCGCCACCCAGACGCAGTTCAACGGCATCGAGCTGCTCGACGGCACGTTCACTGCCACCGACTTCCAGGTGGGCGCCGACAACGGCCAGGTCATCGAGGTCGCCGCTATCGCCGACATGGACGCGACGGCCCTGGGCGTCGGCGCGGTGGACATCTCGACGGCGGCCGGCGCCTCGACGGCTCTGGACGACATCAGCGACGCGCTCGACACGGTCAACGAGACCCGCGCCAGCCTCGGTGCGGTGCAGAACCGCTTCGAGTCGGTCGCCGCCAGCCTGCAGACGGCCTCGGAGAGCATGTCGGCCTCGCGCTCGCGCATCATGGACGCCGACTTCGCCGCCGAGACGGCTGCGCTGACCCGCGGCCAGATCCTGCAGCAGGCCGGCATCGCGATCCTGTCGCAGGCCAACTCGGCGCCGCAGAACGTGCTCGCGCTGCTGCGATGATCCGGAGCTGACGCATGAGGGGCAGGCTTGAAACAGCCGGCTCCGACCGGCGCAGGGCGGCACCGCGGGGTGCCGCTCTGCGCCATTTTCGCGTGGCGAGGTAAGCCGTCATGAGTTCGGAAACCGTCAACATGGCCAGCGCCGCGATGCAGTCCCGACCGGTTCCCGGCACCGGGTCAGCACCGCTGGCCAACCAGAAGAGGGTCGCGCTGCCGGACATGCCGGCGCCGGTGCGCCCCAAACTCCCCGAGCGCGACGCGGAGCAGGTGCAGGCCGTTGCGGCACAGCTCGACAGTTTCGTGCGCAGTTCGGGACGCGACCTGAGTTTCTCCTATGACCCCGGCGCGAAGCGCACGGTGGTGACCGTTCGCGACGCGGGCGGCAGCGTCGTGCGCCAGATCCCGGACGCGTCCCGGGCGCGCGTCGCAGCAGTGCTCGAAGGCGCCGTGGGCACCATGTTCGACGGCAAGGCCTGAGCATGGCGGGAATCACGGCTTCCGGGCTCGGCTCCGGGCTCGACGTCAACGCGCTGGTCGGCCAGCTGGTGGCGTCCGAGCGCGCGCCGCAGGAAGCCCGCATCAAGCGGCGCGAGACCCAGATCGACTCCAGGCTGACGGCCACGGGGACGCTGCGCGGCGCGCTGTCCACCCTGCAGGGCTCGCTGTCGACGCTGAAGACCGAGGCCGCCTTCCAGGCGCGCAAGGCCACCTCGGCCGACGCGACCGTATTCAGCGCCACCGCCGGTGCCAGCAGCGTGGCCGGGACCTACGGCGTCGAGGTACGGGAGCTCGCGAGTGCCCACAAGCTGGCCTCGCAGGCCTACGCCGGCGGCAGCAGCGCGGTGGTCGGCACCGGCACGCTGACCTTCACGCAGGGCGGGAGCAGCTTCTCGGTGACGCTGGCGGAAGGCGCGGCGACGCTCGGCGACCTGCGCGGCGCCATCAACCGAGCAACCGGCAACACCAGCGTCCAGGCCACGATCATCAATGCCAGCGACGGAGCCCGGCTGGTGCTGACTTCCCGTCTCACGGGCGAGGCCAATGCCATCGAGGTGGTCGCCAGCGGTGGTGACGGCGGCCTCGAGGACCTGGAGTACGTGCAGGGCAGCCGCCAGCTGGACGAAATTGGCGAGGCGCGGGACGCCGAGATCCGCGTCGACGGCTTCACCGTGACCAGCGCGAGCAATGCGGTGGCCGGCGCGATCGAGGGGGTGACCCTCGAACTACAGGCCGCCAAGCCTGGCACCACGCTGAACCTCACGGTGGCCAACGACACGACGGCGACGCGCGAGCGCGTGCAGAAGTTCGTCACCGACTACAACACACTGGCCTCGACCATGTCGCGACTGCGGGCGTTCGATCCGAACACGCGGGTCGGCGGGCCGCTGCTCGGCGACGCGATGCTGCGCGGGCTCGAGGCGACCATCCGGCGAGAACTCGGCGCGAGTTCGACCACCGCCACGGCGCCCTACGACACCCTGTCTTCGATCGGCGTGGCCTTCGGCAGCGACGGCTCGCTGAAGCTCGACGAGGCGAAGCTCAACGCCGCGCTGGCGGCCGACTACGGCTCCGTGGGCCGGCTGTTCGGTTCGACCGCGGGCGTGGCTGCGCGCCTGAACACGGTGATCGACGACGCGATCGGCGGCGAGGGGCAGCTGACCGGGCGCACCAAGTCGCTCAACGAATCGAAGCGCGCGCTGACGCGCGAGCGCGACGCACTCGACGAGCGCATGCAGGCCGTCGAGCGGCGCTACCGGGCGCAGTTCACCGCGCTCGACTCCATGCTCTCGGGCATGCAGAGCACCAGCCGCTACCTCGCGCAGCAGCTGGGCTGATCACACTCAAGTCGGGGCGCGCCGCGCCGTTAACCCTGGTGACAGATTCCTGCACCGGAGCGCGGCATGAGCTTCAACGCATCTTCAAAGCTTGCGGCCTACCAGATGGTCGCCACGCACGGCGGCGTCGCCGCCGCGGACCCGCACCGCCTGATCCTGATGCTGATGGACGGGGCGCTGTCGCGCTTCGCCCAGGCGCGGGGCTGCATGGAGCGGGGCGAGAAGGCCGAGAAGTGCCAGCACCTGCAGCGGGCGCTGGCGATCGTCGGGGAGCTGCGCGCGAGTCTCGATCTCGGCTCGGGCGGGGCGCTGGCCGTGAACCTCGACCGGCTGTATGACTACCTCTCGCGGCAGCTGTTGCGTGCCCATGCCTCCGAGGACACCGATCTGCTCGATCACTGCAGCGCGCTGATGCAGGAGATCCGCAGCGCGTGGATCGCGATTCCCGCCGGCGCGCGCAACGCGCGGCAGGCCGCGGGATGAACCGGTATCCGCCAACACCCGCGGACGGGGCGGCCGCAACGCTGCGCAGGCGGCTGGCGGACGCCGTCGTGGCCGAGACCCGCGGCCTCGTCGAACTGGCGGGGCAGGGTGCCTGGAACGAGGTTCCGTCGCGGCTCGTGCGCCGGCGGGCCAGT
>JBIIDW010000009.1:0-12654 GCA_044238215.1 Steroidobacteraceae bacterium | reverse complement strand
CTCGACGACATCCGGCGCACGCTGCATCCGACGGCAGGCTGATCCCGTCGCGCGCGCGCCTGTCGCGCTGCCGCCACGGCGAACAGGAAAAAGTTGCCAAAGATGTAGCCGCGTTATGGTGGCTGACATGAAAGGTATGGTCACCGCGCTGCGGGCAGCGTGATACTCGGTCCTTCTCTGGGGAGGGACCATGTCAACTCAAACCGTTCGTCGATCACATCTCGTCTCGCTGGCCGTGGCCAGCGCCATCGTTGGTGCGCCCGCGCCACTGCTCGCACAGCAGGGTGCCGACGCCGGCGGCGGCCTCGAGGAAATCGTCGTCACCGCCCAGCGTCGCGAGCAGAACCTGCAGGAGACGCCGGTCACCGTCACCGCGATCACCGCCAGCCAGCTCGAGGACCTCGGCATCTCCAACGTGCAGGACGTCGCCAAGAACGTGCCGAACCTGCAGATGCTGCCGCTGACAGCGAGCCCGTCCACGTTCCAGATCGGCCTGCGCGGCGGCGTCGAGCAGACCGGCGGCCTGATCGTTTCCGAGCCCGCCGTCGGCATCTACGTCGACGACGTCTACCGCGGCCGCCTGCAGGGCGCCAACATGCAGCTGCTCGACGTCGAGCGCATCGAGGTGCTGCGCGGCCCGCAGGGCACGCTGTACGGCCGCAACACCTTCTCGGGCGCGATCAAGGTCGTGACCCGCACGCCCTCGGCCGACAACTCCTGGGCCGACCTGTCGGCCAGCTTCGGCAGCTTCTCCGAGTCGATCTTCGGCCTGAGTGTCGGCGGCGGCCTCGGCGAGAACCTCGGCGCCTCGTTCGCGGCGCTGTACCGCGACCAGGCCGACGGCTGGATCTTCAACCGGGCTCGGCAGTCGAAGATGGGCCGCGAGGAGAACGTCTCGCTGCGCGGCAAGCTCGTCTACGACAACGGCCCGACGAACGTCACGCTGTCGCTGGCCTACGGCACCGACGAGAACGACGGCTACATCCCGGCGGCGATCCGCTTCGATCCGCCGACCGTGCCGAGCGGCCCGGCCAACGGCGTCACCACCGACAACGTGCGGCCCCGCTTCGGCACCGACGCCTACGTCACCGAGTATCCGCAGGAATCCTTCGGCGACATGACGACGTTCTCCGCCACGCTCGACATCTCGCGCGAGTTCGACGGCTGGACGCTGCGCTCGATCACGGGCTACGTCGACCTCAAGGACGACTGGCGCTGGGACATCGCCGGCGGCCTGAGCCCGTCGCCCGGCGTGTATTCGCCGTCGTTCGATCGCACCGCGCTGGCCGACGCCGACCAGCTCAGCCAGGAGTTGCAGGCCCTGGGCAAGGGCTTCGACGGCCGGCTCGACTGGATCGTCGGTGCCTACTACTTCACCGAGAGCGGCGACCAGTCCCTCACCGACGACATCCCGCTGTTCTTCCTGCGCAACCTCGCGCCGACCTTCCTGACGATCGACACCGACAGCTGGGCGGTCTTCGGCCAGGCCTCGTGGAAGTTCACCGACCGGGTCAGCGCCACGATCGGCGGCCGCTACACCGAGGACGACAAGTCGTTCACCGGCAGCATCCAGTCCGGATTCGGCGCCGGGCCGCCGCGCACCACGGTCTCGCTGGACGAGACCTTCTCGGCGTTCACACCGAAGGCCGGGCTCGACGTGCAGTTCAGCGACGATACCTTCGGCTACCTCTCGGTATCGCGGGGCTTCAAGGCCGGCGGCTTCAACGGCCTCGCCGTGCTGAACCCGGCCGTGTTCCGCGCCGTCTACGACCCGCAGGAAGTCTGGACCTACGAGGCGGGCATCAAGGCCGACTGGATGGATCGCCGGCTGCGCACGAACATCGCCGTGTTCTCCAACGACATCTCGGGGCTGCAGCAGACGGCCACGGTGGGTGCCGGTTCGTTCGCCACGCAGAACGTCGGTGACGCGACGGTCAACGGTGTCGAGGCCGAGATCACGGCACAGCCCACCGACGGGCTGTCGCTGTTCCTGAACCTCGGCTACATGGACGGCAAGTACGACAAGCTGTCGCCCGCGTCGCAGGCCGCCCAGGCCCGCGCAACCAACCTGCCGCTGGTCACGGACTGGACCGCCACCTACGGCTTCGCGTACGACCGTCCGATCGGATCCAACCTGCTGTTCCGGGTCGGCGCCAGCGCACGCTACATCGGCGATCACTTCGTCGAGACCACCAACGCGATCCAGGTCAAGGCCTACTCCCGCTACGACGCCTTCGTCGGCGTCGGCACGCAGGATGGCCGCTGGGACCTGCGCCTCTCGGGCAAGAACCTCAGCGACGAGGTCAGCTACGTGACGGGCTTCGTGACGAGCACCAGCCCGGCGCTGGCGACGCTGCGTCCGCGGACCTGGGCGCTGTCGATCAACTGGCGGAAGTAGCCGAACGGAGGATCCGCGCGGCGTCGGGCTTGCTCGCGCGGATCTCCTCCTCGGTCAGCCCCTGGAGCTCGTGAGGGAAAACGAGCCAGCGGTCAGTTTCATGGATGAAATAATCGGGGCGTAATCGGGAACGATTGCGCCCCGGTTTGTAATAGACAGTCGCGATTCTGACCTCGGCGGGGTAGCGCTCGCCGCAGCGCCGGTGCAGTTCGTCGAGCACGGCCTCGAGGCTGCGGCCGGAATCGAACACGTCGTCGATGATCAGCAGCCGGTCGGCGGCACCGAGGTGCGAGACCAGGTAATCGACGGCGTGCACCCGCACCACCTTCTGCTGCTGGTCGATGCCCGAGTACGACGAGGTGCGGATCGCGATGTGGTCGGTCTGCACACCGTGGAACTCGAGCAGTTCCTGCACGGCGATGCCGACCGGCGTGCCGCCCCGCCACAGCGCGACCAGGAACGACGGCCGGAAACCGCTGGCCAGCACGCGCGCCCCGAGCTCGAAGGAGTCGCGCAGCAGCGCGTCGGCGCCGATGAACAGCTTGTCGCTCAAGGCGCCGCGCCCGCCGCGGTCGCCGCGGTCGCCGCCCCGAGGTCGCGCGCCACGCGGAAGCCGAAAATCTGGCTGAGGAACACCGCCGGGTCGCGCCCGCGGAAGGTGGGCCGCTGGCGCTTGACGTCCGTGCGCCAGCCGCCGCCCTTGACGGCGCGCCGGTCGCAGCCGACCGCGAGCTGCGCACGGCCGTCGCGCGGCGCGTCGGCCGGATGCGGCATCGCGTAGCAGTCCTCGACCCACTCCCAGACGTTGCCCGTCACGTCGTGCAGCCCGAAGGCGTTCGGCGCCAGACGGCCGACCGGCGCCACGCCGGCGAAGCCGTCCGAGCAGGCGGTCGGCGGCCACGGGATGTCGGGTCGCGCGGCCGACGCGTCGTAGACGTTGGCGTGGCGGCAGGCCTGCTCGGGATCGTCGCCCCAGGCAAAGGCCGTGGTCGTGCCGCTGCCGGCGCGCGCGACGTGCTCCCACTCGGCCTCGCTCAGCAGCCGGTAGCGCTGGCCGGTGCGCTGCGCGAGCCAGGTCACGTAGGCCTTCGCGTCGTTCCAGCTGACGCAGGCGACCGGCTCGTCGTCGCGCGGCGGCCGGCCGTAGCCCGGGTCGCGCCAGCTGGTGGCCGGATCCCGGGTCAGCGTTCGTTGCGCCCCGTTCCAGGCGCTGCAGCCGCCCGGGGTGCCGGGATAACCGGTGGCGGCGACGAAAGCGGCGTACTGCGCGTTCGTGACCTCGTGGCGGGCGGCCGCGAACGCGTAGCCGATCGCGATGTCGCGCACCGGGCCCTCGTATCGCTGCGGTTCGCCGCCGTCGAAGCCCATCGTGTAGCGGCCCGGCGGGATCACCACCATCTCCGGGCAGTCGGCGCAGTCCTGGAAGCTGGCGCCGGGCCGAAGGTCCGGCGGCGCATCGCCCGCCCCCACGACGGCCGGCAGCGCCAGCATCAGCAGCGCATGAACGCGGATCCTCACGACAACACCCCCATGATCTCGAGCGCCGCGCGCTCCCCGGATTCCATCGCGGCCTCCATGCCCACCTCGAGCCGCCGCAGGTGCTCGCCGGCGAAATGCAGATGCAGGTGCGGCTTCGCCATCGCGCCCGTCCAGGCCGCGCCGCGCCACGGCAGGAACGCGTGGCTGCAGCCGGCGACCAGCGGCACCTGCGCCCAGGAATGGGCACCGATGAACTCGAGGCGCCCCTGGGTGCTCGGCCGCAGGCGCTCGATGTACTCGATGGCCAGGCGGCCGCGCTCCGCGGGCGCCAGGGCATCGACGGCCCTGGATTTCGCGCCGAACGACAGCGCGCTGACGAGTTCGCGCTTGCCGTCGTACTCGAGCTGCTGGCGGATCAGCGTGAAAGGGCCGTCGGTCCACATCGAGGCCTCGATGCCGTCCTGCTCCCAGTAGGGCGACTTCACCCGCAGCCAGACCTGGCTCTGGTTGCCGTAGGGCATGCGGCGCACGGCGTCGGCCTGCGCGCCGGCGAGCGAAGGCGTGATCGCAATCTGCCGGAGCACGGTGAACGGCACCGCGAGCACGACCCGCCGTGCGCGCAGCCGCCGGCCATTGGCGCAGCGGATGTCGCAGCCGGAATCGTCCATGTCGATCGACAGCACGCGGTGCCCGAGGCGCACGCGGTCGCCGAGCGCCGCGGCCAGCGCGTCGGTGAAACGCGAGCTGCCGCCGACCACGTGCGAGGAAGCAAGCGCGAACCGCTCGTACATGTCCTTGCCGCCGCCGTCGCCGCTCGCCTGGATCGCGCGTACGTCGGCCTTCGAGCGGGTGGCTTCCTGCAGCATGCGCAACAGCCCGACGTTGTCGAGGCCGGGCGAGCCGAGCGTCGTGTCGATGATGGCCTGCGCGGCGGGCGACGCGCCCTGGCGGCGCAGCCACTCCGCGAGCGAGAGGTCGTACTCCGCCGCCGCCGGCCTGAGCCAGTCGTCGAGCGCCTCGAACGGGTTGCGTTGCTCGACGTAGAACGCGTTCAGCGCGTGCGGCGGCACCCGGCGCTCGGCGCCCTGCAGGGGGTTCAGCGGTGAATCCGCCCACTGCCCGGCGGGGATCAGGGTGCCGCCGAGTGCGAACGAATACGGCGCGTTGACGTGCGCGCCGGGCGCGAGCTCGACCTTCAGCCGGCGCGCCGCGTCGCGCACCCGGGCGTACATGGGCCCGATCTGCGAACAGCCGAGTTCGATCCGCGGGTCGAGGTCGTAAGCCGTGTGGCAGCGGCCGCCGACGCGTGCAGCGCCCTCCACCACCACGACCGAGAGGCCGGCGCCCGCGAGGGTGGTGGCGGCGTTGAGCCCCGCGATGCCCGAGCCCACGACGACGGCGTCGAGCATCCCGCGGGCGGCTCGGGCCGGCCGCGGCAGCAGCGTGCCCGCGGCAGCACCAAACCCCAGCCCCAGCAACGCGCGACGCGACAGCGTATTCGACGAACTCATCGACGGTTCCCGATCAGGCGTGGCCCTCGGCGGGGGAGGATCCGCCAGCGGGAGACGCGGCGCCAGCGGCGCTCTTCTCGAGTTCCGCCACGCGGCGGCGCAGTTCTGCGCCCTTGCGCGAGGCCGCGGCGTTGCGCAGGTACTCGTCCAGCGGCTGGGCGGGCAGCGCCGCGTGCACACCCGGCGCCGTGATGTCCTTGACCACGCCCGCGCGGTGCACCAGCACCACGTCGTCGCAGACCGCGACGTGATCGATGATGCCGGTCTGGCCGCTGGCCATGACGCGATTGCCGACCCGGCTCGAGCCGGCGATGCAGAACATCGCCGTCAGCAGGCAGTCCTCGCCGATGTCGACGTTGTGCGCCACGTGGCAGAGGTTGTCGAACTTGGTGCCCGCGCCGATCCGCGTCTGCGCATAGGTGGCGCGATCGATCGTGTTGTTGGCGCCGAGTCGCACCCGGTCCTCGATCACGACGATGCCGGTCTGCGGGATCAGGTGGCTGCGCCGCTGCGCGTCCTGCGCGAAGCCGAAACCCTCCGAGCCCACGATGCTGCCCGGGCCGATGACCACTTCCCGGCCGATGCGGCAGCCGTAGCCCACCACGGCGTTCGGGTGCACGATGCTGTCGTCGCCGATCGTCACGTCGTGCTCGATGACCGCGCCGGCCATGATCCGGCAGCGTGCGCCGATCCGCGTGTTGCGGCCGATCACGGCACGGGGCTCGACGGTGGCGCTGGGATCGACCTGCGCCGAGGGATGCACGACGGCGGAAGGATGGATCGGCCCCTCCCAGCCGGCCGCCGCGAAGTCACGCCCGGCGAAGCGCTGCTTGATGAAGGCGTGCGCGAGCGCGACGTTGCCCGTGTAGAGCACGACCGTGGCCGCCGACGCTGCCGCGAGGGCGTCGCGCAGCTTCCGTGAGGCAACGACCACCGCCGGGGCGCGCTCGAGCACGTAGGGCAGCAGCGCAGCCTTGTCGGCGAACACGAGGTCCCCCGGCGTGGCGTCCTGGACGGCGGCGATGCCGGTGATGCAGAGGCCTGCAGGCGCCTCGCCCTCGATCGCCAGGCCGGCCGCGCGGCAGGCCGCGAGGATCGCGGTCAGTTCGACGTTCATTCGCTCCCCCCGCCGCGAACGCGCGGCATGCGGTCGAGCATACGCGGTTTGCTGTTGACGGACCGGGGTGACGCATTAGGCTTGGACGTGAGGGCCAATCACGACCCCACGAGGGGGGATAACCATGCTCGAGCCTCTCTGGATCCATGCCGCCGCAGTGCCGTCTGCAACGCTGGCGCGTGCCGGCGCGGGCAACGCGCTCATGGAGGTCAAGCGCAGCTTCGCGGCCGGCCGCTTCGAGATCACCAGCCGGATCTTCGGGCTCCGCATCGCGCGCGACCTGTGAGCCAGGCCGCCCCCAGGTTGCCGCTGTCGCTCTGCCTCGGCTGGGCGTCGGGCACGCTTGGCGTCGCGGTGATGTTCAACGCGGTGAACATCCTGCTGCTGCGCTACCTGACCGACTACCTGGGCATCGCCGCCGCGGCGGCGAGCGCCCTGATCGCGAGTTCCAAGCTCTATGACGCGGTGCTGAACCCCGTCATGGGCGTCGTCAGCGACCGCACGGACACGCGCTGGGGGCGTCGCCGGCCCTGGCTGCTGGCGGGCTCGCTGCTGGCCGCGCTGGCGCTGCCGGCGCTGTTCGTGCTGCCGGCCTGGGTGCCGGCCGACTGGATGATCGTGGCGGTCGCGTTTGCGGTGTTCTTCTACGCGACCGGCTACACGGTGTTCAACGTGCCCTACCTGGCGATGCCGGCCGAGATGAACCTGGACTACCACGGCCGCTCGCGGATCATGGCCTTCCGGGTGTCCGCGATCGGCATCGGCACACTGGTGGCCGGCGCCGGCGCCCCGCTGGTCGTCGGTGCGTTCGGCGGCGGCGTGCCGGGTCACGCGGCAATGGCGTGGATGCTCGGCGCGCTGGTGCTCGGCGCCGGACTCGCCTGCTTCGTCGGCACGCGACGCGCCGCGTTCACGCTGCGCTCCGCGCCGTCGTCCGGGCACGAGGGCTTCGTTGCGCAGTTGCGGCTCGCCGCGCGCAACCGCCCGTTCGTCGTGCTGATGGTCGTGAAGTTCCTGCAGCTGCTGGGCTTCGCGGTGTCGCAGGCCGGCCTCGCGTATTTCGCGGCGCACGTGCTGCGGACCGGCAACGCCGCCATCGCCACCATCATCACCGCCTCGACGATCTCGACGATCGCCTCGCAGCCGCTGTGGCTGTCGCTGTCGCGCCGGCTCGGCAAGGTTCCCGTCTACTGGCTGTCGGCGGCCTGTTTCGCCGCCGCCCAGCTCGCCTGGCTGGCCACTGCGGCGGGCACCGGCAACGCGGCGATCATCGCCATCGCGCTGCTCAGCGGCATCGGCTCCGGCGGCATGCTGCTGATCGGCCAGTCGCTGCTGCCCGACACGATCGCGCACGACCGCGAACTCACCGGCCTCAACCGGGAAGGCGCGCTGACGGGGGTCTACTCGATGGTGGAGAAGATCGCCTACGCGCTCGGCGTCACGGCTGCGGGACTGATTCTCGCCGCCGGCGGCTATGCCTCGGGGCTGGGCGACGCCAGCGAGAAGCAGAGCGCCGACGCCATCGCCGCGATCTACGCCTGCGTCGCGGGCGTGCCGGCCGTCTGCATGCTCGGAGCCGCGGCGGCGCTCGGGGGCTATTCGCTGCGACCGCGGCCCGAGGTCACGCCGTCGTGAGCGCCGCCGCACCGACCGTGCTCGTCACCGGCGCCAACCGGGGCATCGGCCTGGCGATCGTGCGCGTGTACCTCGCGCGCGACTGGAACGTGGTGGCCACCGCGCGGCGACCCGACGAAGCCGCGGCGCTGCGTGCGCTCGCCGCAAGCTACCCGCGGCTCGCGATCGAGCCGCTGGACGTGACCGATCACGCCCAGGTCGACGCGCTCGCCGCGCGCTGGCGCGGCCGGCCGCT
The DNA here is from genome assembly GCA_044238215.1 of Steroidobacteraceae bacterium. Lineage (GTDB taxonomy): Bacteria > Pseudomonadota > Gammaproteobacteria > Steroidobacterales > Steroidobacteraceae > UBA964. The sequence goes on along the minus strand of JBIIDW010000009.1, from coordinate 4,279 downwards.
CGACGTGCTGGTCAACAACGCCGGCATCATCGCGCGCGAGTCGCAGCGCTTCGGCTCGATCGACTATGCCGTCTTCCGGCAGGTGCTGGAGACGAACACGATCGCGCCGCTGAAGCTCACCGAGGCGCTGATGCCGAGCCTGCGCGCCGGCGCGCAGCGGAAGATCGTCACGATCTCCTCCGGCGAAGGATCGCTCGGCAGCGTGACGAGCGCGCGCGTCTACTCGTACCGCGCCAGCAAGGCAGCCGTGAACATGCTGATGCGGAACCTGGCCTTCGAGCTGAAGCCCGAGGGCTTCGCCGTCGCGCTGCTGAACCCTGGCCCGGTCGACACCGACATGATGAAGAACGCGCCGATTGCGCTGCGGCCGGTCGACGACGCGGCCGCGCGACTCGTCGTGCTCGTCGATCGGCTGTCGGTCGAGACCACGGGGACTTTCTGGGACGTCACGGGGGTCGAGCTGCCCTGGTGAGGGCAGCGCCCTGAAGGAGGGCGAGATGGACACGACGACGAACGCCGGGCCGACGGTCTTCCGCAGCCCGCTGCCGACGCTGCAGATACCTGACCTGCCAATCACCGCCCTCGTGCTGGCACACGCGGCCCGGCTGCGCGACAAACCGGCGATCGTCGATGCCGCATCGGGCACCGGCCTGACCTACGGCGAGCTCGAGACGCGGATCCGCGCGACCGCGGCCAGGCTGTCCGCCGCAGGCTTCGGGCCCGGTCGCGTACTGGCGATCCTGATGCCGAACTGCCCGGACTACGCCGTCGCGTTCCACGGCGCCACGCTCGCCGGCGGAGCGGTCACGACCATCAACCCCGGCTACACGGCGCGGGAAGTACGGGCGCAGCTCCTCGACGCCGGCGCCGGCTGGCTGATGACGGTTCCGGCGCTGCGGGACCTCGCGCACGAGGCGGCGGCGGCCACGGCCGTGCGCGACGTCGAGGTCTTCGGCACGGGTGACGCGCCGGCGCGCACCGTGCTCGAGCCGGCGACCGCGCCGACCACGGCGCTGCCCGCCGGGGTTGCCGCGCTGCCATATTCCTCGGGCACCACCGGTCTTTCCAAGGGCGTGATGCTGACGCATCGCAACCTGGTCGCGAACGTGCTGCAGGTGAACCAGGCGATCGGCGTCGGCGAGCACGACGTGATCATGGCCGTGCTGCCGTTCTTCCACATCTACGGCATGCAGGTGATGATGAACAGCGGGCTGTCGGTCGGCGCCACGCTGGTCACGATGCCGCGCTTCGACCTGGAGCTGTTCCTGCGCGCGCACGCGCAGTACCGGATCACCGCGACCTATGTCGCGCCACCGATCGTGGTCGCGCTCGCCAAGCACCCCATGGTCGCGCAGTTCGACCTGTCGTCGCTGCGCTTCGTGCTCTCCGGTGCGGCGCCGCTCTCCGCGGCGACCGCAGCCGAGGCGGCGGCACGCGTCGGCTGCCCGGTCGTGCAGGGCTACGGCATGACCGAGCTGTCGCCGGTCACGCACTTCACGCCGCCCGGCCGCGACCGGCCCGGGGCCTGCGGCATGCCGGTGGCGAACACCGAGTGCCGGATCGTCGACCCCGCGACGGGCGAGTCGCTGGGGCCGGATCGCGACGGCGAGCTGTGGATCCGCGGGCCGCAGGTCATGGCGGGCTACCTGAACCAGCCCGCCGCCACCGCGGCGACGATCGACGCCGAGGGCTGGCTGCACACCGGCGACATCGCGCACATCGACACCGATGGTTATCTCTTCGTGGTCGACCGGCTCAAGGAGCTGATCAAGTACAAGGGCTTCCAGGTGCCGCCGGCCGAGCTCGAGGCCCTGCTGCTGGAGCACCCGGCGGTCGCCGACGCCGCCGTGATCGGCCTGCCCGACGATGAGGCCGGCGAGATCCCCGTGGCGTTCGTGGTGCTCAAGGCGGGTCGGCAGGCCGACGCGGCGGCGATCCAGGCACACGTCGCGAGCCAGGTGGCGCACTACAAGCAGCTGCGCCGCGTGGAGTTCGTCGGCGCGATCCCGAAATCGGCCTCGGGCAAGATCCTGCGCCGCGTGCTGCGCGACGCGGCGACGGCCTAGGCCGTACCCGGCTCACCCAGCCTGCCCAGCGGCGTGCAGGCGCCGGTGTTGGTCATCAGCGCCTGCTTGCGCAGGAAGCGCGTCAGCGCGCTCGGCCCGATCCGCGACGGGCCCATGCCCGAGGCATTGAAGGACTGCTTCTCGGCGTCGCGCAGGATCGTGCCGTTCAGCGTGGTGTCCTGCAGGCTGACGCCGCCCGCGTGCAGCCGCAGGCCGATGGCGCGCGCGGCCTCGGCCGTGCCGGCGATCACGGCCGCCGAGAGGCCGAAGATCGAGTCGTTGGCGAGGCGCACGGCCTCGTCGACGGTGGCGTAGCGCATCACGGGAATCACCGGGCCGAAGGTCTCCTCGCGCATGATCTCCATGTCGTGGGTGACCCCGGTCAGCACGGTGGGGCGCATGTAGCGGCCGCCGCCGAGGTTCTGCGACGGCCCGCCGCTGCGCAGCCGGGCGCCGCGCGCGAGCGCGTCGGCGAGCTGGGCGTCGACGACGTCGGCCTGGCGCGGCAGGATGAACGGCCCCACGTGGCCGCTACGGATGTCGGGGTAGTTGAGCTGCAGCGCCTCGCACTTGGCGACCAGCGCGTCGACGAAGGCGTCGTGGATCGCCGCGTCGACGTAGACGCGCTCGATCGAGAAGCACATCTGGCCGGTGGCGAACACCGCACCGCGCAGCACGGCTTCCGCGGCGCGGTCGACGTCGGCGTCGGCGGTGACGATCGCCGGGTCCTTGCCGCCGAGTTCGAGGAAGGCCGGGATCAGCCGGCGCGCGCAGTGCTCGGCAACGCGGCGCCCGGTGGCCACGCTGCCGGTGAAGCAGACCGCGTCGGCCTGGTCGATCAGCGCCACGCCGGTGGCGCCGCCGCCCTGCACGTAGGCGAGCACGGCGGCCAGCGCGGGCACGCGCGCGATCGTCGCGACCAGGGGCTCGACGAAGCGCGGCGCCACCTCGCTGGGCTTGACGATGACCGCGCAGCCCGCGAGCAGTGCCGGCACGGCGTCGACCAGCGACATCGCCAGCGGAAAGTTCCACGGGCTGATCACGCCCACGAGCTCGAAGGGCACGAGCTGGGTCTCGTAGCGGATGTGCGACGCGACGCTCGACGCCCCCGACGGCGCGGCGTCCTGCATCACCCCGGGCGCCTTGCCGGCCCAGGCGCGCAGCGTGGCGACGAGGCCGTCGGGACTCTCGCGCGACAGCCGCCAGCGGCCTGTGTCCTGGCACTCCGCCGCGGCGATGGTCTCGCGGTCGCGCGCGATCTCGTCGGCCCACTGCCGCAGCGCCGCGGCGCGGGCCTCGACACCGGCGTGCCACCAGGCCCCCTGCGCGGCACGCAGCCGCGCGGCGAGCACGGCGATCTCGTCGGCGCCCGCCGGCACGAGCCGGAAGTCGGCCACGCCGGTGCGGGGGTTCAGGACCTCGATGATGCTCATGCGGAACCTCGGGTATCGACGTCGTGTGGCGCGAGCCCGCGGCGGATCATGACCAGCGTGAGCAGCATGCCGAGCGCCGGCAGCACGGCCATGCCGAGGCGGATGCCGGTCAGCGCCGAATCGGGCTGCAGCGTGTCGAGCGAGCGCGAGGGCACCAGGCCCAGCCACTGCAGCACGAGGCCGAAGATGAACACGCCGATGGCGAAGGCCGACTTCTCGACCGCCGACCACACACCCGACAGCAGTTCCGGGCGGTGCTCGCCGCGCTCGACCGTGTAGCGCTGCACGGCGCCGACGAACAGCGACCAGGACATCAGCGCGCCGCCGCCGGCGAACACGCCCTGCATCGCCATCAGCCCGAAGCCCGCCGTGAACTGGCCGGGCTGCAGCAGCACGTAGCCGAGGAATGCGAGACCGATGCCCACGGTGGCGACCTGGAAGGTCCGCAGCTCGCCGATGCGCGCGGCGAGCCGCACCCACAGCGGCTGCGACGCCAGCGCCAGCGCGGTCATCGTCACCACCATCGCGCTGAGCAGGCCGAGGTCGCCGCCGAGCACGAACAGCACGAAGTAGGCCATCGCGGCGTACTGGATGCCGTTGGCCAGGTACTTGACGCCATAGATGCCGACCATCGTCCGGTACATGGAGGGGTGCCGCAGCGTGGCGGCCAGGTCGCCGAAGCGCGCCGGCGGCGTCGGCGGCCGCGGGCGGGCGGTGCGCAGCGTGAACAAGTAGTTCCACAGCACCGCGGCGCAGCAGAGGGTCGAGATCAGCAGCGCC